>JAGWUW010000174.1 GCA_028868235.1 Betaproteobacteria bacterium
CAAAACGGGTAGCGATCTGGTCGGCGGACATGCCTTCGTCGTAGAGCTTGCCGAAGGTGACGATTTCGTCGGCCGGGGTCATGTCGAGGCGCTCGAAGTTCTCCGAGAAGGAGATTTCGGTGAGGTTTGCGCCTTCTTCGCGCAGCTTGCATTCGACCGGCCAGTCAGCCGGAAACACGCCGGTTTCGACGTTGTGGAGGATGGCGCGCAGGCGGCGGCCACCGGCGACGACGGCGTAGTGGCCCTTGGGCTTGGTCAGCGGCTCGACGGTCAGGCCGTTGATGAGGCCGATGGCGGCGATGTTGGCGGCAAGTTCGCCGATTTCGAGGTTGGCGGTGTCCTTCCGGACGTTGGAGTCAGAAATCCGGAGCTTGTTCGCCGGGACAGTGATGGAGGGCATGAGGCTTATCCTTTCAGATCAGAAGCGATCAACCAGTCCCCTTCCCCCTCCCCTCTCTGGTGAGGCGCGGGGCAAAGGGTGGATGCAGTACGCAAGGTTGGATTGTGGCGGTGGTCAGGCATTCTTTGGTTCGAGCAGCAGAACCAGGATCGAGGGCTTGTCGGGTTCGGCGAGTTGGCGTGAATCGGTCGGATGGTGGCCGCCCTTCCCGATTGTGAAGGTGTCAAAGGTTGGTGTCGGGGTGCCATTTGCAGCCGGGATCGTCGTGCCGCGATCGTGGAACTGGATATCGATGAACTGCGGGGTGCCGCCGGTTTCATAGGGGCCGAAGTAGAAAGTCGTTCGGCGACCGTCGGAGGTCTTTGTGGTGATGGTGAAGCCCCCGTCAGGGATGTCGATGGGCAAGTGCGGGACGGCGTTGAATTGAGCGAAACCGACGGACACGGCGTCGCTACCCGCCATGGGCGGGAGCTGGTGGATCGATGACATGGGCGAGTTTCCTGTCGGTCAGTTGAGATCGATGATGGCCTGAACGATATCTTCGGCCTTGGCGGGATCGAAGAACACGCGGCTGCGGTAGGCAATGATTTCGGTGTAGCAGCCGAGATTCTTGAGGGCGGGCAGCATGGTGTGCGGATAGGTCGACACTTCGTAGCGCTGCGATCCGTTGACGAGCGATCGTTTGAGTGTGACGTCGTTGCGGCCCGGGAACGTTACGGGTGAGCCGCGCTGGATCTGGGCGATGATCTGGGAGCCGGAGAGTTTGGGCTGCGCCGCATCCTTGCCGAATTTCTTCAGGAGGTTGGGTACTTCGCTGGCGTGGATGAGGCGGCCAAGTAGTGTGGTGCCGTCTTCTGCCGCGATTCTCGCGACATCGACGAAATCGATTGGTAGATCATTCCAGATCGGCAGGAGCAGGCCGGTGGCGAGGTAGATCAGTTCTTCGTCAATCTGGTTGGCGTGTTCGTCGTATTCGTCCTTCCAGAGCTTCTCGAAAACGTCGCGTGAGACGGGTTTCCAATTCGAAGCCTCGATCTTGTCGTCTGTCAGGTGCTGGTTGCGCAGTGGGTGCATCAGCGTTGACCGGGTGATGAAATCGCCCTGGTCGGTCAGATAGGGCGCTTGGCGTAGCCGGATTGCGACGCGGTTGGACTTTGTGTTGCGGACTAGCTGTGCGGAGTGGGTGTCGATGATCTCGCTGGCTCTCGTGAGCGACACGGGACGTTTGCGGCGGGCAATCTTGACGCACTGGAGATGGGTATGGGCGCCGGAAGTCTGGTCGGTGCGCAGGATCACGTCTTCGATCACTTCGAAGTTGGCAACGGGGATGGTTTCGACGCCGAGATCGAGCGTGCCTGCTTCGCGGGCGGCGTGGATGCGGGCTTCAACGAGTGCGATAAATTCGTCGAAGATCGCATTTTGGGTGTCAATCTTGAGCGCGAGGATGCGGTTCAGCCAGCGGGTGATGGGTGGAAGATCTTCGGCGATCGTGCCGTCGTCTTCGGTGATCTGGAGGCCGGACATCTTTTCGAAGTCGACCAGCGTAGTGGAACGCAGTTTGCCGTCGACCAGCAGCTGATACCAGGCGTGCAAGGCGTTCTTGGCGTAGGTCGTCTCAAGATTATCGGCCGGATCGAAGAGGTTTTGGCCTCCAGTTTGGCGTTGGCCGCGGGTCAGTGCGCCAAGCGTGTCGAGGCGGCGGGCGATGGTGCTGGTGAAGCGAAGTTCGCCGCGAACGTCGGTGGTGACCAGGATGAACAGCGGGGCGCTGGCCTGATGGGTTCGGTGGGTGCGGCCAAGGCCCTGAATTGCGCGGTCGGCCCTCCATCCAGGCTCAGCTAGGTAGTGCGCCCGCTGGTCCTGATTCTTGGCGTTGAGCGAGGCGTGGTAGGATCGGCCGGTGCCGCCGGCGTCACTGAAGACCAGGATGCGCTTGCGGCCATTCTGGAAGGCTTCGGTTTCGGCGATGTTGGTGGTGGGTGAGCGGCTCTGGATGGTCTGCGTGCCATTGGGGTGACGAATGAGCCTGCGGCTGCGCCCTGTGATTTCGGCAACGGCGTCGGTGCCGAAGTGCTCTAGGATGGCATCGATCGCGCTCGGGATCGGTGGCAGGCTGCAGATGGTTTCGAGCAGTTCTTCGCGCATTTGAAGTGCGGCCGGATTGTGAATTGGTCTGCCCTCGCTGTCGTAGAGCGGCATGGATGATTTCTCACCGGCTTCGTTGATGTACTCGACCATTTGCGTTGTCGGGAAGGCGCGGGTCAGATAGTCGACGACATATTCAAGCGGACTTAGCGAAATGTCCGTGTCGGCGGCTTCTTCCGGTGACATGCGGCCGAGGCGGCGGTTGAGGATGGCTTCGGCGGTGGTGACGATCTGGACGACGCAGGACAGACCCTGGGCAAGCTTTTGCTCCATGTCGGTGATCATGGTCGGCAGCTTCAGGGATAATAACAGCTGTCCGAAGAACCTCTGGCGCGTACTCTCAAATCTGCTGAGTGCGGAGGCTTTTGCCGCAGAATTGAGCGTGTTGCCTTGGATGTCGTCGACAACGCCGGTCGCTTCAAGGGCGGCCTGGACGTTGTTGTTGATGATCGTCCATGCGCCTGAATAGGTGTTGTAGATCTCGATCTGCTCGGGCGTCAACTGGTGCTTCAGTACGTCGTATTCGACGCCTGCGAAGGACAGTGAGCGGGCGGTGTATTGGCCGAGCGATTTGAGTTCGCGGGCGACCAGTTCCATTGCGGCGATGCCGCCTTCGCGGATCGCGGTGATGAAGGCCTCGCGGCTGTCGAAGGACGTGCCAGGCCCCCACAGGCCGAGGCGAACGGCGTAGCCGAGGTTGGCGACGTCGGAAGCGCCGGTCGCGGATGCGTAGATGACGCGGGCGCGTGGCAATGCGTTCTGAAGTGCAACGCCGGCGTTGCCTTGCTGGGAACCGGAAGTCTTGCCGTGGCTGGTCTGTTTGCCGACGACGCCGCCCATTTCGTGGGCTTCATCGAAGACAATGACGCCGTCGAAGTCGTCGTTGGCCCATTCGGTGACCTGTCGCAGGCGGGAGGCTTTATCGTTTGAGGATCGCAAGGTGGGATAGGGTACGAAGATTATTGCTTCGGGGGTGGTGATTGGCTGGTCGATTTTCCAGTTACTGATCGGGATCACGTCAGACGGGAGGCCGCCGAGGTCAGCCCAGTCGCGGCGGAAATCTTCGATCAGGGTCATGTTCTTGCTGATGAAGATCGCGCGGCGGCGACCGTTGAGCCATTGGTCCATGATGCAGGATGCGACCTGGCGGCCCTTCCCGGCCCCGGTGCCGTCACCCAGGAAGAAGCCTTTGCGGTAGGCTTGGCCCTCGGGGTCGAGGACCAGCGTGATGCCGTTTTCGGGTTGCCGGAAGCGGCCTGGCAGATCGAGCGACCATTGGGTGTTCGCGTAAATCAAAGTTTCCAATTGGGCATCGCTGAGGAGGCGTTCGGAGACGATGCGTTCGGGCAGGTTCGGTGTGTAGGTCGGAAGCGGCATGGCGACTGAGGCCATGGCGAGAGATTCAACCAGTGCAGTCGGGTGTTCGCCTGCGGCTTCGAATTTGAGCCGCGACGGCCGGTATGGAATGTAGATGCCCGCCTGGTCACCAAGTGGCGGCGGGGTTTCGAGCTTGGTATAGGCGACGGGCAGGACGTTGTTGCGCTGCGGGGTGCGTGCTGGCGGGAGTGTCAGGGCTTTTCGAGCGGTTTGGACAGGAGTTGCAGCGGTCCGGATCGGGATGAGGATCTTGCGTTCGCCGAGCTGCTGGCGCGGAGGGATGGATTTCAGTTCGCGGCTGAGATCGAGCGCGCATTCGCGTTGCATGATGGTCGGGGTGATGTTGCCGGCGGTCTTGTCGATTGCGAAGAGGCGGACGGCGATCGAAGTGCCGTGCTTGCGGTAGGCGCCCTCCCCCAGCCTGGCGCTGTAGATCACGCTGCAGTTGGCGAAGGTCTTGGCGTAGATGTCAGCGAGCTTTGCCGAATTGGTGAACCAGTCCGGCATGATCGCGACAAGGCGGCCGCCGGGCGAAAGGAGCCGTAGCGCCGAGCGAAGGTGGCGCACGGCTGCGTAAGGGTCATCGCCGATCTTGAGGTCCTTGGAGAACGGCGGGTTCATCAGGATCACGGACGGCCGCAGTGTGGATGCGAGCATCGTGTCGATCTTGGTCGCGTCGTAGCGGGTGATGGGAAGCTTGGGGAAGGTTTCGCGCAGAGCGCCGTAGCGTGTCGGGTTCAGCTCGTTGAGGTGAACGCTGGCGGCCTTTTTCATTGCCAGGGCAGCAAGCAGCCCGGTGCCGGCAGAGGGCTCAAACACGGTGTCCTGATCGGTGATGGCCGCGAGCCTGACAGCGAGGTGGGCGATGTCGATTGGCGTCGAGAAAGCCTGATAGACAATCTGTTCTTCGCTGCGGACGGTGTGCGTTGGCATTCTGGACAGAAATTCGGCCAGCTTGGGGGCGCTGACGTCGGGATGTTGGGAGAAGTAGCGCGACTGAGCGAGTTCGAGCATGTCGAAGCTGTCGCGCTGGGACCAGGCGCCGGTGGCGTCGGATGTGCCGAATGCGGCTGTCATGGCGGCGTTGAGGTCGGCGCGGGTGAGTGCGGCATCGAGCGTCAACGTGTCGGAAAGAGCCTTGGCGGCGGCAGCGATTGCCGCAGGCCGGTCGAGGGCGATAAGGGTCATGGGTTGCTCCTGAAGCGCCAAATCAGCGCAAGAAGCCCCTTCCCCCTCCCCTCTTTATTGGTGGAGCGGGTTCAGGATTTCGGCCCAGTCATTGAAGTGCTTCGGGCAGAAGTGTTGGTCCACGATCAACTCGGGTGTTGTGCGTGCGTCGACTGCCGCCTTTGCTAGGGTCAGGCCTTCATGGTCGTTGTCAGGTAGGATCGTCAGGTGCTTTGTCGCTTGCGGGAGGAGGAAGCCCGCAAAGTTCTTGTCGCCGAAGCAGGTTGCAACGGGATGCGCGGAGATCTGGTGGAACGCACAGGCGGTTTCGAATCCCTCGGCAACGAACAGGCGGTGCTGCGGATTGTGACGCGGCCAGATGCCGCCGCGCGAATTGCCCAGGATCATCCGGTCCGTTCTTTCGGCGGTGTCGGGGTCAAGAAACAGGCGCTGGATCGCGCAGAGATTGCCAAGTCGGTAGATGCCGACGAGGAGAGCGGGGAGAAATTGGACGTCTTTGCCCTTCCCTTTTGGGCATCGTGGATGAAATCGGGTGTCTGGCGGCAGGAACATGATTTTGCGGACGCTGCGGAGATAGCGTTCGGCAAGTGTCCCCTCGATCGGCAGGGCCGAGTCCCAGATGCGTTTATATGAGTCGTTGGGGGCTCGTGGTGGGGCGGCCTCGGGGGAGTCGTGGCCGATCGCGCGACCGAGGATCGAGCGTATGGCGGACATGATGTCTTCGCCGGTGCAGCCGGCAAAGCAGTTGACCAGGATGGTGGTTCGCCCCTGCTTGATGCTGAGGCTTGGGGTGCTGTCGGCGTGCGCTGGACAGCAGCACATGGCGTAGTTGCCCTGCCAGTTGCCGCCCAGGCGTTTGACGATATCAAGTGTTTGCTGGGTGGGTTTGTAGTTCAATGCTGGCTCCTCGGCTCAACGGCCTGCCCTCCCCTTCCCTCTCGATCTCTCGATATGGTCAGACGTTG
>JAGWUW010000175.1 GCA_028868235.1 Betaproteobacteria bacterium
TCCTTCCCACTCTCCATGATCCGGATGTGGCGGGTGGCGGTCAGTCCGTCCATGCCGGGCATCTGCATATCCATCAGGACCAGGTCGTAGCTGCTGCCGGCCAAGCGGTCGAGCGCTTCCCGACCATCTGCAGCAACGTCGACTAGAAGGCCGGCTTCATCCAGCATGGCCATGGCGATTTCCCGGTTGATCGGCTCATCCTCGACCAGCAACACCCTCCCGCCGGGGCAAACGTACCGAATGTGCCGGCAGGCATCATCCACTGTCAGCAATGCCGGGGGATCGCCGATTTCGATACCCATGCTCGTCTGCTTGGCAAAACGCACCGTCAGCCAGAAAGTACTACCCTGTCCCTCTACGCTACGCGCACCAGCGTCACCGCCCATGAGCAATGCCAACTTGCGCGTAATGGCCAGCCCTAACCCCGTACCACCAAAGCGACGTGTGATCGAGTTATCGGCCTGTTCGAAGGCCTGGAAGAGTCCCGGCAGGCGATCAGCCGGAATACCGATACCGGTATCGGTTACTTCAAACAGGACGACGAGGCTAGCGTCATCCTCTTTAATCCGACGAGCGGCGATGCGCACACTACCGACCTCGGTAAATTTGATCGCATTGCTGGTGTAGTTGAGCAGCGCCTGCTGCAGGCGGGTCAGGTCACCCCGCACTAACGGCAGGCCAGCCTCGCAATCGACAATGAATTGGAGGTGCTTCGCTTCGGCCTTGTCGCGTTGCATGGCGGCAACATTACCCAGTGCATTGCTTATGCATAGCGGCTCGTGCTCAAGCGTTACCTTGCCTACATCGATCTTCGACAGATCGAGAATGGCATTGATCGTTTCAAGCAGGTGGTCCCCAGCCAATTCGAGCTGCCGCAACCGTGCCGACTGTTCCGGGGACAGGCTACCGCGGCGTATCAAGTAAGCCATACCGGTAATCGCATTCAACGGCGTGCGGATTTCATGCGACATGTTGGCGAGAAAGTTGCTTTTCGCCTCGCTAGCCGCTTCTGCTGCACGGCGCGCCTCCTCCAGTTCAGCCGTGCGCTGGGCAACGAGCTCTTCCAGACGCTGACGATGTAATCGCAGTTCGTTCTCGAAAATGATGCGCTCGGTAATGTCACGACTGATACCAAAAATACCGACCACCTGGTGGTGATCGTCGAACAGCGGCCATTTGTTGGTGGACATGTACCCACGCGTGCCATCGCTGTCGTAGTAAGGGTCGATTTTGTTGAGCAGAGGCTTACCCTCGGCGAATACCGGCCCTTCTTCCTCTTTGTAGATACGCGCAGTCTCCGGCGGAAAAACCTCGCTATCGTGCTTGCCCACCATGTCGTGCCAGTGCGCATGCCCTGTCACTTCGGCCAGGGTCTGGCTGCAGAAGCGAAATCGACTCTGGGCATCCTTGAAATAGATGAAATCCGTTGTCTGGTCGAGAAAAGCCTCGAAATCCCGGTTGAACTCGGCCAATTCCCGTTGCGCCCGCTTACGCGCCGTGATGTCGACATCCATGCAAACAAATAGCATCTCGTCGCTGCGCTGGCCTGGAATGGCAAACAACGTCGACTCCAGCCAGCGTATCTGACCATCACGATGATGTGCGGAGCATTCATACGGCCCGATGGCTGCTCCAGTCGTCTTCACTCGCCCGATAGCCTCGACAAAGAACCGGCTCTCTCCTTCCGAGAGAATCAGCTGATCAAGGGTTTGCCCGACCGCCTCATCGGATGTCCAGCCGAACAACTTTTCCGAAGACCGATTCCAGTAGATCACACGCCCTTCCGCGTCGTACCACTGCACAGCCACATTGGGCGTCATTTCGAGCGTTGCTGCCAGACGCTGGCGCGCCGAATCAGCTACCGCCCCTACACGCTCAACCCGCCGCAGCATGTAAAGCAGCCAGGTCAGCATGCTGAACATAAGCACCGCCAACAGGGCAAAGCCCATACGCAGCAAGCCGACATTGTGCGGAGGGATAGCCAACCAACCACCACGCGGCACTGCGCCTAATTGCCATGAACCTTGCGGCAGAGGAATTTCTGCTAAAACCGGCGATTCGCCGAACAACTCCGAGCGACCAAAAAACACCTCGCCCCCTGCCCCCTTCGCATCACGCCCACGAACGGCAATCTCAATCCGCTGATCGGCAGGAAGGAGGCCACTGCGTGCGAACAGCTTATCGACATCGATCACTGCACTGATCACGCCCCAAAAGCGTTCTTCCTTGCTGGTTGGATCGGGCAGATACACTGGCAAACGGGCAATCAGCCCAACCCCCCCCTGAACTAGGGAAACCGGTCCGGCTACGACAATTTGTCTGCTCAAGCGCGCCTGTTCGTAAGCCTCAAATTGCGCAGGCAAATCGCGATAGTCTTTCCCGCGAGCCTTCTCGTTACCCTGCAGGGGATACACCAAGCTGATCACGCTCCCACGGGAAACAGAGATGTTACGCAGTAGGTGACGTCCGGCGAACAAGGGTTGAGCAGCCAGCTCGAAGCGAGCCTGGTCGATATCCGGCTCCAGCGCAATGACGCTGACCAGGCCGCGAACCAGTTGAATATCGTTGGTGAGATTGCTCTCCAGAGCATCCTTGACCTTGCTCAAGCGCCCAACCACCTCGGTCCTTAAGGCAGCGGCGTGCCGCTCCGCATTGATCTGCTCGGTCAGATACGTCGCCAGGAGCAAGCCGCCAGCGAGCACCGCCATGGCGAGATACAGTATCCGACGACTCAATTGGCTCCCTGCTCAAGGTGCGTTTCGATGGCCGATTGTACGCAGGAAGCCTTGGCATCACAAAATAATGCGAATGTCATCACCCATCGCCTTTGGGAAGGCCGTCCGGGGTCGGAACGGCCTTTCCCTGCCTTTACTGGGCGACGATCACGCCGCAGGCGATACGCTTCCCGGAATTGCCCGCAGGCTGGGACTTGTAATCATCGGGGTCGGCATGAATAACCACGCTGCGGCCGATGACCCCGGTCATTCCGCTCAGACTCAGGCCATCGATTTCAGCCGAGAAATGCGCCTCTCCCGCAGCATTGGCAACTAGATTGGGCATATCGCCGCCATGATGCTCGCTCCCGGCATGATGGCCGTGAGCCTTGCCAGTAGGATTGAAATGCCCCTTGGCCGAACTGGCATCGGTTGCGCTGCAATCACCCACCTCGTGAATATGGAAGCCATGTTCGCCGGGTGTCAGACCGGCAACCTGCGCATCAACCCGCAAGCGCCCGTTACTCTCGGCGAATGTCACCTTCCCGCTCACCGCGCTGCCCGAACGGGGCTGTAAATCGGCACTGGCCATCGGATCCATCGCCGGGGTGGCGCAAGCCCCAAGCAGAGCTGTCGTTAATGCGCTAAAAACCAGACCGGCACGTATTTTTTTCATTTTCCTCTCCTACCTGAATTGAATGGACGATATCCCTTTTTCGGGTAACTGAACGGACCGGACAAAAACCTGAACGTTCAAAGATGCCGATGAAATGTTTATAACAAATTGAAATAACAAGATGATCACTTGTTCTTAATTGAGCATTAAGCTCTTGCTACAATGATGCCCATTCGACAATCCCTGCGGATTACCCAGCAATGACTCAACGCTCTACCCTCTCTCATCTGGACTGGCTCGAAGCCGAAGCCATCCACATCATGCGCGAAGTGGCCGGCCAGTGTTCCAACCCGGTGCTGCTCTTCTCCGGCGGCAAAGACTCGATCTGCATGCTGCGCATCGCCGAAAAGGCGTTCCGGCCGGGCAAGTTCCCCTTCCCGCTGATGCACATCGACACCGGCCACAACTATCAAGAAGTGGTCGCCTTCCGCGACAAGCGCGCCGCAGAACTCGGTGAGCGTCTGATCGTTCGCTCCGTCGAGGATTCGATGAAGCGTGGTACGGTTGTCCTCAAGCATGAGAATGAATCGCGCAACAAGCACCAGTCGGTGACGCTGCTCGAAGCCATCGAGGAATTCGGCTTTGACTGCTGCATCGGCGGCGCCCGCCGTGACGAGGAAAAGGCCCGCGCCAAGGAACGCATCTTCAGCTTCCGCGACGAATTTGGCCAGTGGGATCCAAAGAACCAGCGCCCGGAACTGTGGAGCCTATACAACGCCCGTAGCCACAAGGGCGAGAACATCCGCGCCTTCCCAATCTCGAACTGGACGGAAATGGACGTCTGGCAATACATCGAGCGCGAAGGCCTCGAACTGCCGTCGATCTACTTCGCCCACAAGCGCCCGATAGTCATCCGCGGCGGCGCCATCGTGCCGGTCAACGTACCGCTGACCAACGGCGAATTAACCAACCTGCCGAAGGCCGGTGAAGAAATCGTCGACCTCCAGGTACGTTTCCGTACCGTCGGCGACATCTCCTGCACCGCCCCGGTCGAGTCGGACGCCGACACGGTCGAGAAGATCGTGCTCGAAACCGCCACCACCACCATCACCGAGCGCGGCGCCACCCGTCTGGACGACCAGACCAGCGAAGCCTCCATGGAACAACGCAAGAAAGAGGGTTACTTCTGATGAGCGCCCACCAAGTAGAAGACCACGGCCTGCTGCGCTTTTTGACCTGCGGCAGCGTCGACGACGGCAAGAGCACCCTGATTGGCCGCCTGCTGTTCGACACCAAGACTATCCTCGCCGACACGCTGTCAGCCATCGAACGTACCTCGGAGAAGCGCGGCCTCGGCGCCGTAGACCTGTCGCTGCTGACCGACGGCCTGCAAGCCGAGCGCGAGCAGGGCATCACCATTGACGTGGCCTACCGCTACTTCTCGACCGGCACCCGTAAATACATCATCGCCGACGCGCCAGGCCACGAGCAGTACACCCGCAACATGGTCACCGCCGCCTCGACCGCCAACTTGGCCATCATCCTGATCGACGCACGCAAAGGAGTGCTAACCCAGACCCGCCGGCATTCCAAGCTGGCTGCGCTGGTCGGTATTCCGCACCTTGTCGTCGCCATCAACAAGATGGACCTCGTCGACTATTCCCAAGGGACCTACGAGAAGATCAAGGCCGACTATCTGGAATTCGCTGCCAAAGTCGGCATTGAGGACATCCGCTTCCTGCCGCTGTCAGCACTGAACGGCGACATGATCGTCGAACGAGGCGATAGCCTGAATTGGTACGATGGCCCGACGCTGCTCGAAATACTGGAATCCGCTCCAGCGGCCCATACCGAGCATGACGAACCCTTCCGCTTCCCGGTGCAATACGTCTGCCGCCCGCAGGATTCTGCCAATCCAGAACTGCACGACTACCGCGGCTTCATGGGCCGTATCGAATCCGGCAGTATCAAGGTGGGGGATGCCGTTACCGTGCTGCCCAATGGCCTGCAATCGACGGTCAAGTCCGTTCAACTGGGTGGCGTCGAAATCGGTTCAGCCTTCACCGAGCAGTCGATCACGCTGCTGCTGGCTGATGAAATCGATACCTCGCGTGGCGACATGATCGTCAAATCCAGCGAAGTCCCGGCTGCCGTCAAGGAAATCCGTGCCACTGTGTGCTGGCTGGCCGAAACGCCGCTCGACCGCGCCCGCACTTACCTGATCCGCCACACGACACGCGATTCGAAGGCTAAGTTGACCGGTATCGACCATCGCCTCGACGTCAATACACTGGAAAAGGTTGCCGCCGACAAGCTGGCCATGAACGACATCGCCGAGGTGACCTTCAAGCTGGCCCAGCCGCTGTTCGTCGACCCCTATCTTGAGAACCGGGGTACCGGGGCTTTCATCATCATCGACGAAAGCAACAACAACACGGTTGGCGCCGGAATGATCCTGTAAGGCAGGAAGATCCCGAACCTCCCATCAAGACGCCTCCAGCACGGAGGCGTTTTCATTTCCCATCCGAGGCCTTACGCACGCTGCGCGCCAGTTCAAGCAACATGGGCTTCGCCTTGAGATTGGCTCGCTCGCAATGGTCGAGATTGACGTCGAACATCAGACGGTTGCTTTCCAGGGAAAGCATGAGTCCGACCGACTGCAACGCACCCTTATCCGTCACCGTCAGGGTTGGCAGATTGCCTAGTATCGATCTGATTTTCGGCAGGTTGACCATCTCG
>JAGWUW010000176.1 GCA_028868235.1 Betaproteobacteria bacterium
GCCATGGTGTCCATCCGCGTCGTCGAAACGGTACCCGGCAAGTCGTGCATGGCGCTTGAACTGCCCAATCCCAATCGGCAAACGGTCAAGTTATCGGAGATCATCTCCAGCAAGCCCTACAACGACATGCATAGCCCGCTCACCGTCTGCCTCGGTAAGGATATCGGCGGTCTGCCGGTGGTGGCTGATCTGGCCAAGACGCCGCACCTGCTGGTTGCCGGTACCACCGGTTCCGGCAAGTCGGTCGGTGTCAATGCCATGATCCTGTCCATGCTCTACAAGTCCGAACCCGACAACGTGCGCCTGATCATGGTCGATCCCAAAATGCTGGAATTGTCGATTTACGAAGGCATTCCGCACTTGCTGGCACCGGTCGTCACCGATATGAAGCAGGCAGCCAACGCGCTGCACTGGTGCGTCACGGAGATGGAAAAGCGTTACAAGCTGATGTCGGCCATGGGCGTGCGCAACATAGCCGGCCTCAACACCAAGATCAAGGAGGCTGAGAAGCGCGGCGAGCACATTCCGAATCCGCTTACCCTAACGCCGGAAGCGCCGGAGCCGCTGAAGACCATGCCCTTCATCGTCGTCATCATCGACGAATTGGCCGACCTGATGATGGTCGTCGGGAAAAAGGTCGAGGAGCAGATCGCCCGTCTGGCGCAGAAGGCACGCGCTGCCGGTATTCACCTTGTTCTCGCTACGCAGCGTCCGAGCGTCGATGTGATCACCGGCCTGATCAAGGCCAACATTCCAACTCGCTTGTCCTTCCAGGTTTCCAGCAAGATTGATTCGCGTACCATTCTCGATCAGATGGGGGCCGAAGCGCTACTCGGCCAGGGCGACATGTTGTACCTCGCTCCGGGTACCGGCTACCCGACCCGTGTGCATGGTGCCTTTGTCTCGGACGATGAAGTGCATCGGGTCGTTGAGCACCTCAAGGCAACCGGCGCACCGGAATACGTCGAGGACATCCTGACCGGAGCCGGGAGTGACGAGGAGGAGGGAGGCGAAGGCGGCGAGGGGGGCGGCGATGCGGAAAGTGATCCACTCTACGACCAGGCTGTTGATATCGTGCTCAAGAACCAGCGCGCTTCCATTTCACTGGTCCAGCGCCACCTGCGCATTGGCTACAATCGTTCGGCGCGTCTTATCGAAGCCATGGAAAAGGCAGGCTTGGTCTCGGCCATGGATGGCCGCGGCGGGCGTGAAGTGCTGATGAAGAAACCCGCCGAATAGGCAGGTTTGAGAACCGTTACACCCTGAAACACCACATCGGAAAACGGTGCGGTAAGCTACGTACATGAACATTACTCAACGAATGCTATCGGTCGTCGCGGTTGCACTGTTTCCTGCTTTTGCCCATGCAGGTGCAATCGACCAACTGCACGATTTTCTAAAAAGTACCAAGACGCTGAAGGCTGAATTTGCCCAGACTGTCATCACCAAAAGCGGTCGCAAGCCGCAGCAGTCGTCGGGTATCGTCGCCATCTCACGTCCGGGCAAGCTGCGCTGGGAAATCCAGAAGCCCTATCCGCAACTGGTGATTGGCGACGGGGAAAAAATATGGATTCACGACCCGGAGCTGCAGCAGGTCACCGTGCGCAAGGCTGGGCAGGCCATTGGGGGTTCTCCTGCAGCGCTCCTATCGGGCAGCAACGAACTGGAAAAAAACTTCACTCTCAAGGATGTTGGTGAAGCGGAAAGCCTGAATTGGGTTGAGGCTATGCCCAAGGCAAACGACAGCGGATTCGAACGGGTCCGCTTGGGCTTTTCCGGGGGCGATCTAAAGGCGATGGAATTGCTCGACAGCTTTGGCCAAACCACACTGGTCCATTTTTCCAAAATGGAGCGCAACCCGGCACTGCCGGCGACAACCTTCAAATTTACGCCGCCGCCAGGTACTGATGTCGTGGGCGAGTGAAGGGAACGGCCAAGGTCCGGAGTGAGCCTGCTACAGAGCCGCTTCACTGGGATCGTGGTCGCTGAAACCCGATGATTTGGATACTTGCCTCAAATACCGGCTTCCATGAAGCGAGGTGGATATATCTCTTTGATCGTGGCGAGTGAGGTGTGGTGTCTTCGCTCGATCTGGTTCGATTTGGGTGGCTAGTTGTGCAGCAGTAAACTTGCGGCATCGAAAATCAAGATTTTGACGCCGGACAGGAATTTCCATTGAGCGATTTGTTTTCCCAGAACTCCGTTGATCGTGCCGCGCCGCTGGCAGAGCAGTTGCGCCCGCAGACACCGGACGAGGTGATCGGCCAGCAGCACTTGCTCGGACCGGGCAAGCCGCTGCGTCTGGCTTTTGAGTCGGGGCAGCCGCATTCGATGATCCTGTGGGGGCCACCGGGCGTCGGCAAGACGACGTTGGCGCGGATGATGGCGACCCAGTTCAATTGCGAGTTCATCGCGCTATCGGCAGTGTTTTCCGGCATCAAGGAGGTGCGCGAGGCGGTGGCGCAGGCGGAGATGTGGCGGGGACAGGGCAGGCGGACCATCCTGTTCGTCGATGAAATTCATCGCTTCAACAAGGCGCAGCAGGACGGCTTCCTGCCATTTGTCGAGAGTGGCCTGTTTACCTTTATCGGCGCGACGACAGAAAATCCGTCGTTTGAAGTCAATTCGGCCTTGCTGTCGCGGGCCTCGGTCTACGTCCTGAAGTCGCTTGATGAGGCGGAAATGGGCGCCTTGTTCGATCGCGCTCGCGAACAGGCACTAGCTGATCTGGATTTCGACAACGAGGCACGGACACGCCTGATCGGGTTGGCCGACGGCGATGCGCGCCGCCTGCTCAATCTGCTGGAACAGGTCCGCACGGCAGCCCATGCGGCGAAGCATGCGGTGGTCGATGGCGCCTTCATCGAGGCAGCCATGGCGCAGAACTTGCGCCGCTTCGACAAGGGCGGCGATGCGTTTTATGACCAGATTTCGGCCTTGCACAAGTCTGTGCGCGGTTCGAATCCGGATGGCGCGCTGTACTGGTTCTGTCGTATGCTCGACGGCGGCGCCGATCCGCGCTACCTGGCCCGGCGCATCGTGCGCATGGCCTGGGAGGACATCGGGCTGGCCGATCCACGCGCCATGCAGATTGCCAACGATGCGGCCAATACCTTCGAACGCCTCGGTTCGCCGGAGGGCGAGCTGGCGCTGGGACAAGCGGTGATCTACCTGGCTGTCGCTGCCAAGTCCAACGCCGGCTACATGGCCTACAACGCGGCGCGGGCCTTCGTGAAGCAGGATGGTTCGCGGCCTGTGCCGGTGCATCTGCGTAATGCACCGACTAAGCTAATGAAGGAGTTGGGCTATGGCAAGGAATATCGCTATGCCCACGACGAGCCCGAAGCCTATGCTGCCGGCGAAACCTATCTGCCGGATGGCATGCCGGAACCTCACTGGTACGAACCGACGCCGCGTGGACTGGAGGGCAAAATCTGTGAGAAGTTGGCCCACTTACGCGAACTTGATCGCAAGGCCGGGAAAACAGGGTAGCGGTGGACGTGCCCCTGAGCATCGCGTTGACTACCGTTCTGGCTTGGGCGAGCGGTTTGTGGCTCTATCGGGTGGTTTTCCTGGCTGGCGTACTCGGATATTTCGGTTATCTGTAGTTGCCCGTCCTACCCGGTCGTCGTGTAACCCCCGTTGGCTATCGGGGCTGCCGGCCTGATGGCGTTGAAGAAACTGATGGCCGGCAAGGCACCGGTGCTTGATACGCTGCAGGACACTTTCCAGACTGTGCTTTGTATCCTGGCCGGTGCGCTGTGCAAGATCGACTCAGCATGAAGCGTGGAGGCAGGCTTGATTGGTGGCGCGATCACGACTGATATCCACTTTGGCAAATTCGGTAGCCCGCTGCCCGTCAACACTTAGCCCGAGTCGTTCTCCAACTGGCTCGCCTCTTTTGGCGAAGATTGCATGGTGCTTGGCTGCGTGTGGACGACGCGCGCCGCATCCTGGCTTTTTCTCTGCCTGCTTATGGTTTTCCTGATCATTGCCGGGGGAGGGGGCTGGTTCGCTTCCGGTCCTCGGTCAATCACCTTGGGGGGCGCGAACGACACCTGTCGGGGTTAGGGTCATACCGGTCTTTCGGTAGATCAGGACCGGGCAGCGCTTGTCGTCGTAGTAGATGCCGACGCAATCCAGGCATTGGAAGCAGGCGTCGTAGCGAATCTCGCCGCTCGGCTCGATGGCATCGTAGGCACACTTGGCCTTGCAGCTCTGACAGGGCTTGCCGCAGGCATCGTGGCGCTTCAGCCAGGCGAAGCGACGCAGGCGGCCACCCAGTGACATGGCGCTACCCAGCGGGCAGATGAAACGGCAGAAGAACTTGTAGTAAAAGGCACCGGCTAGCAGCAGCATGGCAGCGTAGGCGACAAAGGGACAACTACGGTCGAAGCCGACGGTGATCGCCGTCTTGAAGGGTTCGATCTCGTTTAGTCTCTCACCTTGCTGGGGTAACAGAAAGGCAGCTCCCACTAAAAGGGCGAAGGTAACGTGGCGCCCCCATTCCAGTTTCTTGGCCAACTTCTGAGGGATACGCAGGCGGGGTAAGCGGAGGCGGCGGGCGAGCAGGCCGATGAACTCCTGCAAAGCGCCAAACGGACATAGCCAGCCGCAAAAAGTGCCGCGCCCCCAGATGACAAAGCTGACTAATGTGAAGGCGATGAGCAGCAGGGATATCGGGTCGTACAAGTAGCTGGTCAGTCCTTGGCCGGCTTTCAGCGATTTGATGGCACCGGTAATCTGGACCATCGAGAGTTGGCCTTGGGCATACCAGCCAAGATATAACAGCGTGAAAGCGAGAAATCCCAGGCGGAAAACCTTCAATCGACGCGGATGTACCGAGATCCAGCGCGGTCGGGCGAAGACCGTGGTAAGTAGCACGAGGGCGGCGCCGATGATGGCGAGTTCGAGCCAGCGCGCCTTCCAAGCGAGCAGCCATTCCGGCGTCGGTTCAGGTGGGTAGGCGAATAGGCGCTGTGGCGGGGCGTAGGTGAGCTTGGCCTGCTTATGCGTGAGCAGGGGCAGGATCATGCCCTTGGCGCGGGTGATGGTCAGCGATAATTCGAGCGGGCGGGCTGGGTCGAGACCGGCTTCGGCATAGACGCCAAAGATGCGGGATGCGTTCAGTTCCGCTGGGCCCGTAGTGTCCATGGGGTCGAAGCCCTGGTCGCGCAATTCGAGGAACAGGCCATCCTGAGCCATGGTCAGGCGGGGAGACTGGGCACCTGGCGTGAAGTTGTCGTCGATGATCGGGTAGCGACCAGCTGAGGCGATCCACCACAGATGGCGATTCTCGAAATTGCGCGCCATGACGGCCTTGTATTGGCTATCGCCAAGAATAGCGCGGCCGATGGTTGGCGGATTGAGGTAGGCGATGTAGAGGTCGATGAACACCTTGTCGGGCTCGGCTAGGGCTTCGTCATCGACACCCGCCCCATCGGTGCCGGCGAACATCTGCTCGACGTCGGCATTCTTCAAACGCAGGTGGCCGACCATACCATTCTTGAGCATTTCGGCAAAAGTGGTCGTGTCGTAGACGTCCGGTAGCACATGGGCGGCCGGCCCGCGTTGCTTTCGGTTGGCAAAGCCGAGCTTGGCACGGGCGACTTCCAACGCGGCGCCGAGTACGCTCTGGTTGACGATGCGCACTGAGGCTGTGGCCTTGCTCACGCCGTCCAAGGTCGTCTGGAACCCTTGGTTAGTTAACGGGCCGGTACGGTTACGGTCGGCGTTGAGAGCAATCAGGAATTGCTGTTTGATGTTGCGGCCGGCATATTGGGTAATGAATTCCCTCAGTGGCGCCTCGCCCAAGCCGCCGAGAAAAACCGGTTCGTGCTGGCGCAGCAGCTCGACGCCTAGGAAATTGCCCTTGCGGTCGATCGACACCAGGAAATTCATCGGTGTACCTTCAAAGCCGGGGATGGGCGCCAAGTCTATGGATTCGAAAACGTAACCGACCGGTCCGCTATCCGGTTCGAGTTCGCTGGTCAGCGGCCATGCTGGAATATCTGAGAGCTTTTCCTGAACGTGCAACGGTGGTCCGAAACG
>JAGWUW010000177.1 GCA_028868235.1 Betaproteobacteria bacterium
CTGGGGCGACATACCGGGATCGAACCGGTGACACCTGGAATCACAATCCAGTGCTCTACCGACTGAGCTAATGCCGCCGTCGAAGAAGGCGCGCATTGTACGACGCCCCTTCGCTTCTGTCTACAGGCTTTTGTCGAAAATGCACAATTGTGCCGACAGCCGCTGGCATGCCGGCATCGGACCGGCCGTGATATTATTATCGGCTTAACTTTTTTCTCGGCTCCGTAGTCACAAGGAATACTCATGGAAGCAACCACTGCACAAGCTAATGAACTCGAACGCCGCGTCGATCTCTCCATCGCTATCGCCGATGTCGAGAAGGAAATGGAACAACGCCTGAAGCGCATGGGCAAGAACATGAAGATGCCAGGCTTCCGCCCGGGCAAGGTGCCGTTCAACATCGTCAAGCAGCAGTATGGCGACCAGGCCCGCCACGAAGTACTCTCCGAAGAACTCGACCGTGTCTTCGGCGAAACCGTCACCGCCCAGAAGACCCGTGTTGCCGGTTATCCGCGTATTGAGCCAAAGACTACCGAAAGCACCACACACCTCGAATTTACCGCCATCTTCGAAACCTATCCGGAATTCACACCGGGCGATCTGTCGGCCGCCGAAATCGAGCGTCCGACCCTCGAAGTCGGCGCCAATGAAGTCGACAAGACCCTCGACATCCTGCGCAAGCAACGCGTTGCCTACGTCGACGCTGACCGCGCCGCCGCCAAGGAAGACCGTGTTGTCATTGATTTCCTTGGCAAGAAAGACGGCGTGCCGTTTCAGGGTGGCCAGGCTAACGACTATCCGTTCGTTCTCGGCCAGGGCATGATGCTACCCGACTTCGAAAACGCCGTCGAAGGCTCCAAGGTTGGCGAAACCAAGACATTCGATCTGACTTTCCCGGCTGACTATCACGCCAAGGATCTGGCCGGTCAGACCGTCCAGTTCGACATCTCCGTCAAGCAGATTCAAGCGCCGAAGCTGCCGGAAGTGGATGCCGAGTTCGCCAAGGGCATGGGTATCGCCGATGGCGACGTCGCCAAGATGCGCGCCGAGATCGAGGCCAACCTGAAGCGCGAGGTGAAACGCCGCATTGAAGGAAAAGTCAAGGACCAGGTCATGGAAGCCCTGCTTGCTGCCAATCCGATCACGGTACCGGTTGCCCTCGTGGACATGGAAATTCAGCGCCTGATGCAGGCTGCACGCCAAGACATGGAACAGCGTGGCATGAAGGTCAAGGACATGCCGATTCAGCCGGAATGGTTTGCCGACCAGGCCAAGCGCCGCGTCACCCTTGGCCTGATCCTTGCAGAGGTTGTGAAGACGGAAAAACTTCAGGCAACCCCGGAACAGGTTCGTGCGATGGTCGAGGAAACCGCTGCATCCTACGAACAGCCGGAAGAAGTCATCCGCTGGTACTACGCTCAACCGCAGCGCCTGCAGGAAGTCGAAGGCGTGGCTATCGAGAACAACGTGGTCGCCTGGGTTCTGGGTAAGGCCAAGGTTACCGATAAGGCTGCCATTTTTGATGAACTGATGGGCCAAAAGCAGTAATCTAGACCTTGTCGCAAAAGCGACAAACGTCTTGAATGTAACCAACGAGCAACACACAAGGGCTGACATGAATATCGACAACGCAAGCAACTGGGACCCGCAGGCTTTGGGCCTCGTCCCGATGGTGGTAGAACAGAGCGGACGCGGCGAACGCGCGTACGACATCTATTCGCGCCTGTTGAAAGAGCGGGTGATCTTTCTTGTCGGCCCGGTGAACGATGCTAGCGCCAATCTGGTTGTCGCCCAGTTGCTGTTCCTGGAAGCAGAAAATCCAGACAAGGACATCTATTTCTATATCAACTCGCCGGGCGGTTCGGTAACGGCTGGCATGTCGATCTACGACACCATGCAGTTCATCAAGCCGGACGTCTCGACCCTGTGCATCGGCCAGGCATGTTCGATGGGCGCCTTCCTGCTCAACGCCGGCGCCAAGGGCAAGCGTTTCGCCCTGCCCAATTCGCGCGTCATGATTCACCAGCCGCTCGGTGGCTTCCAGGGCCAGGCCTCGGATATCGCCATCCACGCCAAGGAAATCCTGTCCATCAAGGACAAGCTGAATCGCATCATGGCTGAACACACCGGCCAGCCGCTGGAACGTCTGGAAAAGGATACTGATCGCGACAATTTCATGTCAGCCGACGACGCAGCCGAATATGGCCTGATCGACAAGGTGCTCACCCGCCGCGAAGCGGCTTAACGGAGAACGACAGATGACCAAAGGCAGCCAGGAAAAACTCCTCTACTGCTCCTTCTGCGGCAAGAGCCAGCATGAGGTCAAGAAGCTGATCGCCGGCCCGTCGGTGTTCATCTGTGACGAGTGCATCGCACTCTGCAACGACATCATTCGCGACGAACTACCGGAAGAAGCAGCCAAGGCCGGCCGTTCAGACCTGCCAACGCCGCGCGAAATCAGCTCGATCCTTGATCAGTATGTCATCGGCCAGGAAGTCGCCAAGCGCATCCTGTCCGTTGCCGTCTACAACCACTACAAGCGCCTGCGCCACACCGCCAAGAATACTGGTGATGTCGAACTATCGAAGAGCAACATCCTGCTCATTGGCCCGACCGGGTCTGGCAAGACCCTGCTCGCCCAGACGCTGGCCCGCCTCCTCAACGTTCCCTTTGTGATGGCCGACGCCACCACGCTGACTGAAGCCGGCTATGTCGGGGAGGACGTCGAAAACATCATCCAGAAGCTCTTGCAGAAGTGCGACTACGATGTCGAAAAAGCACAGCAAGGCATCGTCTACATTGACGAAATCGACAAAATTTCTCGCAAGTCCGACAACCCATCAATTACCCGCGACGTTTCCGGCGAAGGTGTGCAGCAGGCACTGCTCAAGCTAATCGAAGGCACCACTGCCTCGATCCCACCACAGGGTGGTCGCAAACACCCGAACCAGGATTTCGTCCAGGTCGACACTACCAATATCCTTTTCATCTGCGGCGGAGCCTTTGCCGGCCTGGAAAAAGTCATCCAAAACCGCTCTGAAAAGGGCGGTATCGGCTTCGCTGCAGAAGTAAAGAGTAAGGATGACGGCAAGGCTGTCGGAAAAATTTTGCTCGACGCGGAGCCCGAAGACCTGATCAAGTTCGGTCTGATCCCGGAATTGATCGGCCGCCTGCCGGTTGTAGCTACACTTCAGGAACTGGAAGAATCGGCACTGGTGCAAATTCTCACAGAACCGAAGAACGCCCTGGTCAAGCAATACCAGAAACTGTTTGCGATGGAAGATGTTGAACTGGAGATCCGTCAGCCTGCCCTGTCAGCCATCGCCAAGAAGGCGCTGGAGCGTAAGACTGGCGCCCGCGGTCTACGTTCTATCATTGAACATGCCCTTCTCGACACGATGTACGAACTCCCTGGCATGGAAAATGTCGAAAAGGTGGTCATCGACGAAAACATGATCAACGGCGAGACGCCGCCTCTGCTCATTTACGCTGACCAGCCCAAGGTTTCCGGCTCGAACTGAGCCGGGGGCTCTTGAAAACCGGTTTCCCATCCCCATATTCGGGGCACATACCTATTTAAAGGCATCGTAATGTCGAACCCCAACACGCTCCCGGAAACCGTCGAACTGCCGCTGCTGCCGTTGCGCGATGTCGTCGTCTTCCCGCACATGGTCATTCCGCTGTTCGTTGGCCGTCCTAAATCGATCAAGGCACTTGAAATGGCCATGGAAGCAGGCAAGAACATCTTGCTGCTGGCCCAGAAATCTGCCGCCAAGGACGAACCGGAACCGGACGACCTATACCGTATCGGCTGTATGGCCAATATCCTGCAGATGCTCAAGTTGCCTGATGGCACCGTCAAGGTGCTGGTCGAGGGCACTCAGCGTGCCCACGTAGAAGCCATCGATGTCCAGGCCTCGGTCTTCATGGCCACCGCCACCCCGCTTGTCCAACCAGGCATCGAGGACCACGAGATTGAGGCCATGCGCCGCGCCGTGGTCGCCCAATTCGACCAGTTCGTCAAACTGAACAAGAAGATTCCACCAGAGGTTCTGTCCTCCATCGCCGGCATCGAGGATGCTGGTCGCCTGGCCGACACCATCGCCGCCCACCTGCCGCTCAAACTCGAGCAGAAGCAGGAAGTGCTTGAAATGGAAAGCATTCGTGATCGTATCGACCGCCTGCTCTCCCAACTGGAAGCCGAAATCGACATCTTGCAGGTCGAGAAACGCATCCGCGGCCGCGTCAAACGCCAGATGGAAAAAAGCCAGCGCGAGTACTACCTGAACGAACAGGTCAAGGCTATCCAGAAGGAGCTCGGTGAAGGCGAGGAAGGTGCGGATCTCGAAGAACTGGACAAGAAGATCAATGCCGCCGGGATGAGCAAGGAGGGCCTGGCCAAAGCGCAGGGCGAGCTAAAGAAGCTGCGCCTGATGTCGCCTATGTCTGCCGAAGCCACCGTGGTTCGCAATTTCATCGAAACCTTGATTGGCCTGCCATGGCGCAAGAAGACGCGCATCAGCAAGGATTTGCGCGCCGCCGAAAAGATTCTCGACCAGGATCACTATGGTCTCGACAAAGTAAAGGAACGCATTGTCGAATATCTCGCCGTGCAACAGCGCGTCGACAAGGTCAAAGCACCGATCCTGTGCTTGGTCGGCCCCCCGGGCGTCGGCAAGACCTCGCTCGGCCAGTCCATCGCCAAGGCAACGAACCGCAAGTTCGTCCGCATGGCCTTGGGTGGCGTGCGTGACGAAGCCGAAATCCGTGGCCACCGTCGGACATACATTGGCTCGATGCCGGGCAAGATCCTGCAGAGCCTGACCAAGATCGGCGTGCGCAACCCGCTGTTCCTGCTCGATGAAGTCGATAAGCTCGGCCAGGACTTCCGTGGCGACCCGTCATCTGCCTTGCTTGAAGTACTCGACCCGGAACAGAACAACACCTTCCAGGATCACTACGTCGAGGTCGACTTCGACCTGTCCGATGTGATGTTCGTGGCTACCGCCAACACGCTGAACATTCCGGCACCACTCCTCGACCGCATGGAAGTGATCCGCCTGTCCGGTTATACGGAAGATGAGAAGGTCAACATCGCCATGCGCTATCTGCTGCCCAAGCAGTTGAAGAACAACGGTGTCAAGAAGACCGAAGCAACTGTGGCCGAGAGCGCCATCCGTGACATCGTACGCTACTACACCCGTGAAGCCGGCGTACGTGCGCTGGAACGCGAAATCTCTAAGATTTGCCGCAAGATCGTCAAAACCCTGGTGCTAAAGAAGCGCGATTCGAAGATCGCCGTCAATGCCAAGAACCTGGACAAATTCCTCGGCGTCCGTCGCTACAGCTTCGGCATGGCCGAAAAGGAAAACCAGGTTGGCCAGGTCACCGGACTAGCGTGGACTGAAGTCGGCGGCGAGTTGCTGACCATCGAATGCGCCAACATGCCGGGCAAGGGCAACATCATCCGCACCGGCTCGCTGGGCGATGTGATGAAGGAATCAGTCGAAGCCGCGCGCTCCGTGGTTCGTGCCCGCTCTCACCGCCTAGGTATCAAGGATGAGGCTTTTGAAAAAACCGACATCCATATCCACGTCCCTGAAGGTGCCACGCCAAAGGATGGTCCGTCGGCAGGTATCGCCATGACCACTGCGCTTGTGTCATCCTATACGGGCATCCCGGTTCGCTGCGATGTATGTATGACCGGCGAGATCACCCTGCGCGGCGAAGTCTTGGCCATCGGCGGTCTCAAGGAAAAACTACTGGCAGCCGTCCGCGGTGGCTTGAAGATGGCTCTGATCCCGGAAGAGAACGTCAAGGACCTCACAGAGATTCCGGACAACATCAAGAATAAGATCGAGATCGTCCCGGTCAAGTGGATCGATCAGGTGCTTGAGCGAGCGTTGGAACACAAACCGGAAGCTCTTCCGGCTGAGGCTGCCTCCAACTCCGGAGTTCAGGCCGCAACTGACGTCGCAGCCTCATCGACCGTCGTTACTCATTGATTTTGAAG
>JAGWUW010000178.1 GCA_028868235.1 Betaproteobacteria bacterium
CACCGTCCTGAATGTCGTTCAGAAGGGGTATTCGCTCAATGGCCGGCTGCTTCGGCCGGCGCGGGTCATCGTGTCCCGGGCCGCAGGCTGAATCGGCATCCATCGGCAGACGGAGTGAAGCATTGTCCGGGCGGAATTGAAAATCCCCGGTCGGCACCCATCTAGGCCACAAGATTTACGCGTTTTCGAGAGGATTCAACATGGCAAAAGTCATTGGCATCGATCTGGGCACGACCAACTCCTGTGTCGCCATCATGGAGGGTGGCAAGCCCAAGGTGATCGAAAACAGCGAGGGTGATCGCACCACGCCGTCCATCGTGGCCTTCACGAAGGACGACGAGGTGCTGGTCGGCCAATCGGCCAAGCGTCAGGCCGTCACCAATCCGCAGAACACCCTGTTCGCGGTCAAGCGGCTCATCGGGCGCAAGTTCACCGACGATGTGGTGAAGAAGGACGCCGGCATGGTGCCCTACAAGATTGCCAAGGCCGACAATGGAGACGCGTGGGTCGAGGCCAACGGCAAGAAGATGGCCCCGCCGGAGGTGTCCGCGCGCGTGCTCATGAAAATGAAAAAGACCGCGGAGGATTATCTCGGCGAGACGGTCAGCGAGGCCGTCATCACCGTCCCGGCCTACTTCAACGACTCGCAGCGCCAGGCCACCAAGGACGCCGGGCGGATCGCGGGCCTCAACGTCAAGCGCATCATCAACGAACCGACAGCCGCGGCGCTGGCCTACGGCCTCGACAAGGGCGGCGGTGACCGGAAGATCGCAGTGTACGACCTCGGCGGTGGCACCTTCGACATCTCCATCATCGAAATCGCCGACGTCGATGGCGAAAAGCAGTTCGAAGTGCTGGCCACCAACGGCGACACCTTCCTCGGCGGCGAAGACTTCGACCAGCGCCTGATCGACTACATCATCGAGGAATTCAAGAAGGAATCCGGCGTCGACCTGAAGAAGGATGTGCTGGCCCTGCAACGCCTGAAGGAAGCCGCTGAAAAGGCCAAGATCGAGCTGTCCTCCAGCCAGCAGACCGAAGTCAACCTGCCCTACATCACCGCCGATGCATCGGGTCCAAAGCACCTGGCACTGAAGATCACCCGCGCCAAGTTCGAGTCGCTGGTCGACGAGCTGATCGAGCGCACCGTCGCTCCGTGCCTGACCGCGCTGAAGGATGCGGGCTGCAAAATCGGCGACATCGACGACGTGATCCTGGTCGGCGGCCAGTCGCGCATGCCCAAGGTGCAGGAAAAGGTCAAGGAAGTGTTCGGGAAGGAGCCGCGCAAGGATGTCAATCCGGATGAGGCCGTCGCCGTCGGCGCCGCTATCCAGGGCGGCGTGCTGCAGGGCGAAGTCAAGGACGTGCTGCTGCTCGACGTCACCCCGCTGTCCCTGGGGATCGAGACCCTGGGCGGCATCATGACCAAGCTGATCCAGAAGAACACCACGATCCCGACCAAGGCTTCGCAAGTCTTCTCGACCGCCGACGATAACCAGTCCGCCGTGACCATCCACGTGCTGCAAGGCGAGCGTGAAGTCGCTTCCGGCAACAAGAGCCTCGGCCAGTTCAACCTGGAAGGCATCCCGCCGGCTCCGCGCGGCACGCCGCAAATCGAAGTCATCTTTGACATCGACGCCAACGGCATCATGCACGTCACCGCCAAGGACAAGGCCACCGGCAAGGAAAACAAGATCACCATCAAGGCCAACTCCGGCCTGAGCGAGGAAGAAATCCAGCGCATGGTGAAGGATGCCGAGCTACACGCCGAGGAAGACAAGAAGGCGCACGAGTTGGCCGATGCCCGCAACCAAGCCGACGGCATGGTGCACATGGTCAAGAAGTCGCTGACCGAATACGGTGACAAGCTGGATGCCGGCGAGAAGGAAGCCATCGAGAAGGCGATCAAGGATGTCGAGGACGTTCTGCGCGACGGTGACAAGGATGTCATCACCGCCAAGACCGAAGCCCTGTCAGCTGCTGCCCAGAAGCTGGGCGAGAAGATGTACGCTCAGCAGCAGGCTGAAGGCGCTGCCGCCGGTGCAGCCGGTGCTGGCGCCCAGCCGCAAGGCGAGAAGACGGTGGAAGGTGATGTCGTCGACGCCGAATTCACGGAAGTGAACAAGGACAAGAAGTAAGCCTGACGCAACGCCCCGGCGCCGAGCCTTCCGGAAAACTTCCGGCGGCGCTCGGCGCCTTTGTCACATGACGGGTAGAAACAATGTCTAAACGCGATTTTTACGAGATCCTCGGCGTCAACCGCGATGCATCCGACGACGAGATCAAGAAGGCCTACCGCAAGCTGGCCATGAAGCACCACCCGGACCGTAATCCGGATAACCCAGCTGCCGAGGAGAAATTCAAGGAAGCTAAGGAAGCCTACGAAATTCTGTCGGATAGCCAGAAACGTGCGGCCTACGACCAGTACGGCCACGCCGGCGTGGACCCGCAATCCGGCATGGGAGGTGGTTTCGGCGGCGCTGGCGGCGGCTTTGCCGATGCCTTCGGCGGTATCTTCGACGAGATTTTCGGGGGCCGTGGCGGCGGTGGCGGCGGTGGTCGCTCCAACATCTATCGTGGCGCCGACCTGCGTTACAACCTGGAAATCACGCTCGAACAGGCCGCGCACGGCACTGAAACCAAGATCCGTATCCCGACCATGGAAGTCTGCGAGCCCTGCAATGGCTCTGGAGCCAAGGCCGGCACGCAGCCCAAGACCTGTCCGACCTGTAACGGTTCCGGCCAGGTACGCCTGCAGCAGGGCTTCTTCTCCATTCAGCAAACCTGCCACAAATGCCACGGTACTGGACGCTTCATCGCCGACCCCTGCAAATCCTGTGGCGGTGCCGGTCGCATCAAGCAGCACAAGACCCTAGCGGTAAAAATCCCGGCCGGTGTGGATGAAGGCGATCGCATCCGGCTGGCTGGGGAAGGCGAACATGGCGTCAATGGCGGCCCGCCGGGTGACCTGTACGTGCAGATCCACCTCAAGCAACACGCTGTTTTCCAGCGGGACCATAACGACCTGCATTGCGAAATGCCGATTTCCTTCACTACAGCAGCGCTGGGGGGCGAAATAGAGATTCCGACCCTCGATGGCGCCGCATCGATCAAGATTCCGGCCGAAACACAGTCAGGCCGTGTCTTCCGCCTACGTGGTAAAGGCATCAAGGGAGTCCGTAGCCACACCCATGGCGACCTGATGTGCCATGTCGTGGTCGAGACCCCGGTCAATCTGACGGAACGCCAAAAGGAGTTGCTCCGTGAACTGGAAGAGTCGAGCAAGGACAATAGCGCCAAGCACAATCCTCGCTCTAAGTCCTGGATGGACAAAGTGAAAGAGTTTTTTGGCGATTGAATCTTGATCTCTGGAGCCGCGCCACGTTGCTCTGATTAATATCATTCTGTCCAAGTCGACAAGCGATCCGCGAGCAATCCCGGATCGCTTTTTTTCAGAGCACCTACCCACACCAAAAGGAAAATGCAGCTTTTTGGATGAAAAGGCACTTCCTGAACGCAAAAATCCCTACAAAAGGCCTTCCATGAGGCAACGAAAGGTGTTTCCACCCCTATAATCCAAAGGTTATCCCGGCACTCGATAGCGAGAAACCCATGAAAGCGATACGCCATATCCTGTCAGCCTGCCTGATTGGTCTGACTGTCTGTCAAGCCACCTTCGCCGAAACTGGCGTCACCGACACGACAATTTCCCTAGGCATGTCCGTACCGCTGACCGGACCGGCCAGCGCCCATGGGCAAGAACTGAAGAACGTCATCTCCGCCTATTTTGAGCAACTCAACAAAAGCGGCGGCATTAACGGACGTAAACTCCAACTGACGGTACTGGATGACGGCTACGACCCCGAAAAGGCGGTTGCCAACACCAAAACACTGATCGAGACCAACAAAGTGTTCGCGCTAGTCGGCTACTACGGCTCGACAGCCATGACTGAAGCGATGAACAAGGTTTTCGGCCCTGCCAAGGTACCACTGCTAGGGGGAATCTCCGGCGCTATGCCACTGCGCCAGCCCCCAGCCGGCAACCCAAACAATCGCTACATGTTCATTCAGCGTGCCAGTTATGCCGACGAGGCAGAAGCTATCGGCACCCAACTGGCCACTCTGGGCCTGAAAAACATCGCGGTTTTCTACCAGAACGACGGTTTCGGAAAAGCCGGCCTGGAAGGGCTGACCAACGCACTCAAAAAGCACAACCTCACCCCTACGGCCACCGGCACCGTGGAGCGCAATTCCGACGACATCGGCAAGGCACTGGAAGCGATTGCCAAAGTCAATCCACAGGCCGTGGTCATGGTCACGCTCTACAAACCAACGGCCGCCATGATCAAGGCGCTGCACAAAGCCAATCAAAGTCCAATGTTCATGACCCTGTCGCCCGTCGGCGCCGAACAACTGGCGCAGGAACTGGGAAACGATGCGCGCGGCATCGGTATTTCCCAGGTCATGCCCTTCCCCTGGAACGATACGCTGCCCATCGCCAGGGAGTACCAGCATTTTATTGGCAAGCAAGGCACTTACTCGTACATGAGCATGGAAGGCTTTGTCATAGCCAAGCTAGCCGTCGACGCCATCCGTCGGGCTGGTGGTAAGGATCTATCACGGGAAAAACTGATTTCCTCGCTCGAGGGAATGAATCAGGATTTTGGTGGCTACCGCGTCAGTTTTAGCCCCAACAACCACGCCGGTTCGCAATATGTTCAGCTAACGGTGATCGGCGCTGGCGGCAAATTGATCAAGTAAGCAATCTGGATACACCGCAAACAACGGGCTAGTCCTTCGGTGCTAGCCTGTTTTTGCTGCTCGCCTCCCCCCTCTACTGCTTGCTTCGCCCTGACTCAGCGCCGTAAGAAAATTGTCAGGTAACGAGAACATTCTCCGCAAAGCAAAAACCCCTTCCCTTACCCAAAGGCAACGGAGACAATGAAATCACTACGTAACGTGCTTCTCGCTGGCGTTCTGGCACTGGGCCTGGCCCAGGCTTACGCAGAAGACGGAGTCACCGACTCCACGATAACGCTCGGCATGTCCTCTCCGTTTACAGGACCGAATGGCCTGTACGGTATGCAAATGCGTGAGGCGATGACCGCCTACTTTGATCAGATCAACAAGAGCGGCGGCATCAATGGTCGCAAGATCGAACTGATTACCCTGGACGACGGATATGAAACTGATCGAACGCTGGCTAACACCACATCGCTGATTCAGGAGAAGAAGGTTTTTGCCCTGACCGGGTATTATGGCTCCACGCCGACCACAGAAGCCATGAACAAGGTTTTCGGTCCAGCCAAAGTGCCGCTGATCGGAACGATTTCCGGTGCAGGAACGCTGCGCGAGCCGCCTTCTGCCAACCCGAACACTCGCTACATGTTCAACATCCGTGCCAGCTATGCTGACGAAGCCGAAGCAATCGTCAGTCAGATTCTCGCTCTTGGACTGAAAAACATTGCTGTTTTCTACCAAAATGACGGTTTCGGCAAATCGGGCTTGGAAGGCGTCAGCAATGCGCTGAAGCGAGCCAATTTGGCACCGGTTGCCGTTGGTACCGTAGAACGCAATTCGCTCGACGTCGCCAAGGCCGTTGAGACAATCAGCAAGGTCACGCCGCAGGCCGTGGTGATGGTCACCCTGTACAAACCGACCGCTGCCTTCGTCAAGGCCATGAAGCAGATAGGCCAGTTTCCGATGTTCCTGACCCTGTCGCCGGTCGGCGGCGAGGTGCTCGCCCAGGAATTGGGCAACGATGCGCGTGGCATCGGCATCTCCCAAGTCGTTCCCTACCCGTGGAATGACACCATCGGCGTTGTCCGCGAGTACCAGAAACTACTCGGCAAGCAGAAGGACAAGTTCTCTTACTACGGTCTGGAAGGCTACATCACCGCCCGTCTGGTTACCGAAGGCATTCGGAAAATGGGCAAG
>JAGWUW010000179.1 GCA_028868235.1 Betaproteobacteria bacterium
TGAGCCAAGGGAAATCTTGGACTGTTGGCCTGCTGCAGCTTCAGACTGCCAGTAAACCTGAACACCGGAGCCGCCCCAGGGCGTGGTTTCATCTTTGGGGAAGATCATGCTGTTACCAGCAATCTCGACGTTGGCGGTGCGCGGAATCAGGGATTCTTCGCCGAGCGCCAGGCGCCAGATTTCACGGCTGAATTCGGGCGGGATGGCGAAGCCGCCATCGGCGCCGGCCGATTCGTTGGAGTAGGTCGTCGGCGCAGCGGCACCGATACCCAGACGCGGGTCTAGACCCTTGCCGATGCCGGCCATGCCGACGGCACGGAAGAACTCGCCAGCGTGCTTGAAGCCGCGCTTGTCGTCCTTCTCGGCATTGTCTTCGACGGACACCATGCTGGTCGGCTTGATGTTGAATGTGTCAGCCTGTTGTTCGGCCAGGAACTCTTCGGCTTCGATCTGGCGATTGACGCCTTCGATCTGGGCCTTGAGGCTGTCGAACTGGGTGGCTTCTTCAGCCGTGAAGTCACGACCGGCGGTGACTGCCACGTCAGACAGGGCAGCAGCTTGCTGGACGAGGCCAGCCTTGCGGGCTTTCAGCTCGCGGATTTTCTTGCTCATTTGGGTGGGCTCCAAAGTAAAAAGCCCGCTTTCGCGGGCGACAGGTCACTTACACGCCGGCCGACGGGCCGTTGCCGCTGCCGACGGGCAGCTGCCGGGCCGTGTCAGCCCAAAAGGGATAGGTCGCGCTGGGCGATGGCGGCACGGTTGGCGCCGGCCGGGCGCTGGGCGCGCAGGTCTTTTTGCATCTTCTTGACGACGTCGTCGAAGGTCATCACGCCATCGACCATGCCGGCCGCCTGGGCGGCTTCGGCACCGAGGCAGCGGCCCTGCCCCATGTCGTCGCGCACCTGGGCGATGCCGACACCACGACCTTTCGACACGCCTTTGGTGAATGCGGCGTAGTAGTCGTCGACGCGGGACTGCATGAAGGCTTGAGCTTCTTCATCCAGCGGCTTGTAGGGGTTGCCTTCGACCTTGAACTTGCCGGCCGAGATGAGCGTCGGCTTGACACCTTCGGCAGCCAGTTGCTCGCTGTAGTCGAAGTGAGCCTGCCAGACGCCGATGCTGCCTACTTCGCCACCCGGGGTGACGTAGAGTTCTCTGCAACTGGCCCCGATCCAGTAGGCCGCCGAGGCGGCCAGGCTGTTGGCCAGGCCGATGACTGGCTTTTGACCGCGGGCGGCCAGGATCTCTTCAGCCAGCTCGCCGGTGCCATAGACCGATCCGCCCGGGCTGTCGATGTCGATGAGGATGGCGCCGATAGACGGATCGGCCATCATCTCGCGGAATGACTGGGCGAATTGCTGGGTGCTGGTACCGCCACAGAACTCGGTAACCATGTTGGCCCGCTGGATGATGCTGCCGTACAGCGGCAGGACGCCAATACTGGTATTGGCGGCCATTTGCTGGGCTCGCTCGCGGCGGGCTTCGAAGGCCGATTTCTGAGGACCAACGTCGTCGTCTTCCAGCGCTACCGGCGCACCCATTGCCCAGCGGTGCAGCATGGCCGAGGCGGCGTTAAGCCGTTCTGGCATCATCGCCCAGGGCGTGGCCATGAATTCGGAAATCAGGATATGGCGTTTCATGCTTGCTTCCCCAGCGCGATGAGTGAGGCCGTCAGGTTCTCGACGGTGTATGTTTCGTTGTCCCAGGGCAACTTGGCCCAGGCTTGAGCAGCTTCAAGCGGCACGGCCAGGGCTTCGGATACCAGATCGGGATCGAGCCGCATGTCCTTCACTGCCCGACGCGCCAGCCGCGCGGCATTGGTTTCAAGCAAGGCCTGCAGCCGACGAGCAGCTTCTTCGCCTTCCGGCTTTTCATCTGCTTCCTGTTCGGGCGGCTCAGCTTCTTCAAGGTCTTCGGCCTGATCGGCTGCATCCGATTCTTCAACCATGTTGAGTGGTCGGAGCGGTTCGTCGAGGCCATCGAGCGGTTCCATGCCCTCTTCTTCCCGCGCTTCGTTGCGGGTCAGCCAGCCGTCTTGGATGCCCTTGCCGTAATTGCTGTAGCGCGTCGAGCTGTCGCCGCGCAACAGCTTCTTGAAGTTGAACTCGGACTCGAGGCCTTCATCGTCAAACAGCAGCACATCGTCGATGCCGGCTTCGAATGTTTCAGCCCAGATCAGCAGGGAGTCAGTGACGTATTCCTGTCCCTGGTGCTCGATGTTGTTGTTGGTCGACCGCTCGAGGTCGGCCAGCTTATGCGGCGGTACGCCAAACCAGCGGGCAATCTCGCTGATCTGGAATTTGCGCGTCTCGAGGAACTGGCTGTCGCGGTTGTTGATACCAATCTCGTGATATTGCATACCCTGGTCGAGCACCATCATCTTGCCGCGATTGGCGGATGTCTGTGCATCCTGAATCGAGTCGCGGAATTTGCGGCGCGCTTCCTTGTCGGCGAACTTGCCAGGCACTTCGATCCAGCCACCGGTCGGCTTGGCGTCATTGGCGAAGAACCGGGCGCCGTATTCCTGTGCCGCGAGCCCCATGCCCATCGACTGGCGGGCGGCTTCGATGACCGAAATACCCAGGATGCCGTCGGATGACAGGCCGCGCAGGTGAAACATCTGCCCGCGCGGGATCGGGCGCTCATTGCCGTTGGGCTCCTTGTACAGGTAGCGGTAGTCTCCGCTATCAAGCAGCTCGACGCGAACACGGTCAGGATGGCGCGGCAGCAGTTGAACGACTTCGCCATTGCGGTTATCGAGGATCTCGTTGAAGAAGTTGCCGCGATAGAGCAAATGGGTCATACCCATGCGCCGCCATTCGAATCCGTTTTGCCACGGGTTCGGCTTTTTCCAGAGATCGTAGAGCCAGTGCGTCTTGACCCGCTGGTTGGTGCCAACCTTCTTGAGGTCAAGCGGCAGCATGGCCAGGTGGCCGGACAACAGCGACACGGCCCGGTAGACAGCGGACAATTGCTGGGCTGTATCGGTATTGACCTGGACGCCGGAAAAGCTGCGGCCACCGATCGGCTGAAACCAGAAGTCGCCCCAGGGCGAGCGGTCTTCGCTGGCGGCTTGGATTTTACTCAGGAACATCGGTTTCCTCGGCTACAGTCGGGCGCGGCATGAAGATGCCACCCAGGCGAACGACACAGGCGGTGATCATGAGCAGCAGCAGGCCGCCGCCGATCAGGCCGAGCGCGATGTCGTAAAGCAGACCGCCGACCAGCGCCATCAGCCAACCGATCAGCAGGGCGGCATTGAATATGCGCAGGTTCATGGCGGTCAGCGACAATTGAGCGTGGCGACCATGGTCAGCACGCGTTGCGGGTTGTTGGTGGGCGCGACGACTTCGATGTCGTAATCCGCGCCCTGCGTCCTGCCCTTGACGGGCACCAGCACCTTTTTGTTGTCAGCGCTGATCTGGGCAATCCCGTTGAGCAGGCTGGCCGGCGTTTTGTCCTTACCGGCCGATCCATTGGCCAGGGTGACCGTGACCGTGATCGTGCCGCTCAGGATTTCACCGGCTGCCAGGCCGTTGGTGAAATCGAAGGTCAGAACATCCTTGGCACGCGGGCCGATCGGCGTATCAAAGTTCATATGTGACGGTCCGGTTGATTTCAGGATGCGCGACCAGGAACGACAAGGCCGGGCAATCCACGGTGAGATTGATATCCGGCATGAAGACATGCCGCAGCGATTTCATCTCGGTGCCATTGAGATACCCCGCAGCCGACGCCTGGGCAACGGCAACGCCCGAGAGCGGGACGGCAACGGCAAGACTGCCAGCAGCGATGACTTGCGCCAGCGCGGCGCCAGTCAAGGTGACTGTGATGGCTAGGTTGCCACTGGCCGCCGCCGACGATACCGCCGCGCCTGCCAACTGCGTACCACTGCCAAGGTTGCCCGAAGCCGATGCGACAGCCTGGGCGTTACCCGCCAACGGAATCGCTATCGACAGCGCCCCGGCTGCCTGTGCTTGAGCCTGCGCATTACCGGCCAATGAACTGCTGTTGCCCGGATTCAGATTGCCACTGGCCGATGCCTGCGCAACCGCTGCGCCGGATAGTGCAAACTGGATCGAGAGCGAACCAAGCGCAGACGCTTGCGCTACTGCCCCGCCAGCCAGCGGAAATGCCGAACTGAGCGCACCAGATGCAATCGTTTGCGCAAGAGCCGCGCCGGATAGCGATAGACCAACCGACAGCGAACCGCTGGCACTGGCTACCGCAGCAGCCGCGCCAGAGAGCGGGATGGCCGCCGATAATTGCCCGGCAGCAGTCGAAACGCCAACCGCCGCACCGGCAAGCGGCACAGCAACGGCGAGGCTACCCGACGCCGAAGCAATGGCGACAGCATCGCCGGATAGCGTAACGCCACCACCAGCCGCAGCAGCCTTCATCAACGCGATGTTTTGCGTCGGTGCCCTGAACACCTGCCAAGGGTTATCAGAAACCGCCTTGGCTTCAGCCTCAGACAGCAATCTATCCCATACCACGACCAGATAAACCGGGTCATCACATGGATAAGTCGTCGTCGCATCGTCGGCGATGTTGCCGATGCGTAGCTTTTGCGTGCCCGCTGTAAATGTTGAAGTTCGTGTACTTGTCGATAGCGTTTGCTTAACGCCATCGCGGAAAATGAAACCGTTTGACGGCCCGTTCCCGGCAACCCAACAGTGCGTTTTGCCGTCGATCTGGCTCGCCGCATGAACCCCGCCAGAAGCCCCGCTGTAGGTCGTCAGGACTACGGTTCCAGCAGAAGCGCCAAGAGAGTCAAGGCCGACTGAGTTAAATACAAAATCGGTCTGCGTAAATGCGCCGGAGCCGACTCGTTGCGAAAACGGCACTTTCATCGTCGCTACCGAAGTCGGCGCGGCGACAACGAGAACCGTTGCGCCTGCGTTCTGCGTGATGATCTGGTTTGTGCCGAAATCTACCCCGGCATTTGCGGACCTAGACCATTTTCGCGCAACACCTTCATCACCAATCGGCGAACTGTTGTACGCTGTTTCGGCACTGGCGGTAAGCTGCTTTGCCCCGCCGATCAGAACACGCGGAGAAGACGGCAACCAGGCGTAAGCGCCTCGTGTGATCGGGTTTCCTCTGTCGAGTAGCGCCCCGACTTGTGGCTGTTGGTATCGAGCGCCCATTGCAGCCCCTTAGATCGTCGTCAGTTCTTGGCCGTAAGCCTCCACCGTGATTGCGTTCGTTGCGCCATTGGTGATCGTGATATTGACGAACATCGCGCCAGGCGGAATCTCGCAGACGATGTCATTCACGCTATTGGCTACCGTGTCGCCGGTAGCGGTATAGAGCTTGCGCTTAACGCCGGTGGCTTCGCCGACGTAGAACGTCACCGTCGGGACGGTAGTCGGTGCCGATGCGCCATTGGTCAGCTTGACGGTGGCAAGGCCACCATAAGCGGTACTCATGTTCCATTCGGTAGCATTGGCCGATGCTGCTGCGGCGAGCGATTGCGACGTTAAGAGCGTCTTTGCAGTTTTCGTGGCGGCCATTATTTCAAGCTTCCATCAGCATTAAAAAGCGCCTCTGCCACCTGCTGCGCAGTTACCAGGTCAGCAACAGTCGCACCAGCAATTAAAGCATCGTGTGATGATTGATCGAGTTCCCCAGCGGCAACCCATGCTTGAAGCGCGGCGACGTTCGCGGGAATCGAGAAGTCGAGCGCGTTTGCTGCGCCGAGGATGAAGTCACGCAGAGAAAGCGCGATAGAGCGCAGCGGCGAAGCCTGGTTACTGGCGTGGTCTTCGATCTTCGCCCGCATGCCGGTCGCCGCCGCCCAAATGGCAAACTCGGCACGCTCAATGCGGCCAACCTTGGTGCGACCAGTCGAGATAGCGGAGGCAATAGCTTCGCAATCCCGAGCAGCTACCGCATCAGCCAGATCGGCGCGAGCGA
>JAGWUW010000180.1 GCA_028868235.1 Betaproteobacteria bacterium
ACTGTGGAAAGTGTTGCCCAGGTGCGAGGCGGGTAATGCGGTGCGTGGTGATGTGATGCTTGAATCGTGTCGTAATACGCTTGCGGTTTCGGAAAGCCGATTGGTGACTTGCCTTGGTCTTAATGACATTGTTGTAGTGGAAACGGAGGATGCCGTTCTGGTGGCGAGCCACCACGCAACGCAGGATGTCAAAAAGATTGTCGATCGCCTGAAGGCGGAAAAGCGCTCGGTTGCCCAATGGCACCGCAAGGTTCATCGTCCCTGGGGCTGGTATGACGGCGTCGATTCGGGCGAGCGCTTCCAAGTGAAGCGCATCTGCGTGAAGCCTGGGGCGTCACTATCGCTGCAGATGCATCACCACCGCGCTGAGCACTGGATTGTGGTAACGGGAACGGCCAGGGTGACGAAGGGGGAGGAGACTTTCCTCGTTTCAGAAAACCAGTCGACCTATATTCCGCTCGGAACTAAGCACCGCCTGGAAAACCCTGGCGTCGTACCACTGGAAATGATCGAGGTGCAGTCCGGCAGTTATCTTGGCGAAGACGATATCGTTCGTTTTGAGGATACCTACGGGCGTAGTTAATCAATTGAATAGCAGGGCGGCAGCTACCTTGCGGCCCTCGGCGGCCAGAATGTTGTAGGTGCGGCAAGCGGCTTGTAGGTCCATGACGTCGAGGCCGATGCCGGCATTGGCGAAGGGGCGAAGCAGCTGGCCGGACGGAAAGCGCAGTTTGGCGCCGGTGCCGAGTAGGATAATTTCGGTGCCCAGTTTGACCAGGGCCTCCATGTCCGCTTCCGTCAGCGTCGCGACCGTTGCCGAAGTCCAGTCTTGAATGATCGATTCGGGCAGCAAAATCAGGTTGGCAAAGTATTTTTCCTGATTGACGGCGACAAAATCATCACCATAGGCGGTGAACAGGTTGAGTCCGGCGGTGTTGGAAGTGTGGAGTTTCACTGTGCGATCAATCCGAGAAGCCCGCCTAAATTGCGGTGCACCATACGATAAAGTAGGATTATACCTTTGGCCTTAATGGCCTATACGCTGTCGCGCCGGAACAATCGCATGAAACACGTCAAGAAATCCGCCAAACTCGCCAACGTCTGCTACGACATTCGCGGCCCCGTGCTGCAGAAGGCCAAGCAGATGGAGGAAGAGGGTCACAAGATTATCAAGCTGAATATCGGCAATCTAGCTGCATTCGGCTTCGATTCGCCTGAGGAAATCCAGCAAGACATGATCCGTAACCTGCCCAACGCGGCTGGTTACACCGATTCGAAGGGTATCTTCGCAGCGCGTAAGGCGATCATGCATTACACCCAGCAAAAGGGTATCAAAGGTGTGACGCTGGACGATATCTACGTCGGTAACGGCGTTTCCGAGCTGATCGTCATGGCTATGAATGCGTTGCTCGATGCGGGCGATGAAGTGTTGGTGCCGGCACCGGATTATCCGCTGTGGACAGCGGCAATCAGCCTGTCCGGCGGTACGCCGAAGCATTACCTATGTGACGAGAGTAAGGGCTGGTTGCCGGACCTCGACGATATTCGCAACAAGATCAACGTCCATACCAAGGCGATCGTACTGATCAATCCGAACAACCCGACCGGTGCGCTGTATCCAGACGACCTGTTAAGTGAAATCATCGAAATCGCCCGCCAACATCACCTAACGATCTATGCCGACGAGGTTTACGATAAGGTGTTGTACGACGGCATCAAGCATACTTCGATCGCCTCGCTGGCCGAAGATGTGCTGATGATTACCTTCAATGGTTTGTCGAAGAACTACCGTTCCTGTGGCTACCGTGCTGGCTGGATGGTGGTGTCCGGTGACAAGCGCCATGCCAAGGACTATATCGAAGGCCTCGATATGCTCGCCTCGATGCGTTTGTGCGCCAACGCACCTGGCCAGCATGGTATCCAGACGGCACTCGGTGGGTACCAGAGCATTGACGATTTGATCAAGGATGGTGGTCGCTTGCGCCGCCAGCGCGATATCGCGCATGAGCTGATTACCGCCATTCCAGGCGTTTCCTGCGTCAAGCCGAAGGCTGCGCTGTACATGTTCCCAAAACTTGATCCGAAAATTTATCCGATCAAGAACGATCAGCAATTTATCTCTGAATTGCTGCAGGAGGAAAAGGTTTTGCTGGTACAAGGTACGGGCTTCAATTGGCCGCATCCAGATCACTTTCGCCTGGTTTTCCTGCCGCATGAGGATGATTTACGCGAGGCGATTGCCCGTATCGCCCGCTTTCTCGAGAACTACCGCAAGCGTCACGGCACGAATTAATCGCTGATGCTAGCCAACAGTCGCTAGCAATTTCTACCATCTAACAACCAACCACTAATTGCTCAAATGAAACCTATCAATGTTGGCCTTATCGGCATCGGCACCGTCGGCGGTGGTACTTGGACCGTCCTGAATCGCAACGCGGAAGAAATCACCCGTCGCGCCGGCCGCCCGATTCGCATTACGGCCGTCGCCGACAAGAATGTGGAACTGGCCAAGCAGGTCACAGGCGGGGCTGCACGCGTCACCGACGATGCGTTTTCCCTAGTCAATGATCCGGAAATCGACATCATCGTCGAACTGATCGGTGGCTATGGTGTGGCCAAGGAAGTGGTGATGCAGTCCATCGCTAACGGCAAGCACGTCGTTACCGCTAACAAGGCACTGCTTGCCGTGCATGGCACGGAGATTTTCACTGCGGCCCAGCAGAAGGGTGTTATGGTCGCTTTTGAAGCCGCCGTGGCCGGTGGTATTCCCATCATCAAGGCGCTGCGCGAAGGCCTGACCGCCAACCGTATTGAATGGGCGGCAGGCATTATTAACGGTACGACCAATTTCATCCTGTCTGAGATGCGTGACAAGGGCCTTTCCTTCAATGACGTGTTGAAGGAGGCTCAACGTTTGGGCTATGCCGAAGCTGATCCGACCTTCGATATCGAAGGCGTCGATGCCGCCCATAAGGCCACCCTCATCGCCTCCATCGCCTACGGCATTCCGGTTCAGTTCGACAAGGCTTATGTTGAGGGTATCACCAAGCTGGAAGCTTCCGACATCAAATACGCCGAACAGCTTGGCTACCGTATCAAGCTGCTCGGTATCGCCAAGCGTCGTGAGAAGGGCATTGAACTGCGCGTGCATCCGACACTTATCCCGGCCAAGCGCCTGATCGCCAATGTCGAGGGCGCCATGAATGCCGTCGTCGTCAAGGGCGATGCTGTTGGCACCACGCTGTACTACGGCAAGGGTGCAGGCGCCGAACCGACCGCTTCGGCCGTGATTGCGGATCTGGTTGATGTTACCCGTCTGGCGACGGCCGATGCGGCACATCGTGTTCCGCATCTGGCTTTCCAGCCGGATGCGATGTCCAGCCTACCGGTCCTGCCGATGAGCGAGATTGAAACCGGTTATTACCTGCGTTTGCGCGTCGAGGATAAGCCTGGCGTGTTGGCTGATATCACTCGCATCCTGGCTGATCAGGGCATTTCCATCGATGCGCTTCTGCAGCGGGAACCGGAAGAGGGGGAGGGCGAAACAGACATCATCATCCTCACCCATGTCTGCAAGGAAAGCGCTGCCGATGCGGCAATTGCCAAGATCGAGGGGCTGTCGGCACAGAAGGGCAAGGTCAAGCGTATTCGCTTGGAAGAACTGCAGTAAATTGCGGTTTGGACAGTTTTTTCGACGGGGGCCTTGGCCCCCGTTTTTGTAGGGGCTTGCCGAGATGCATCAAGGAAACGGGCGAAACATCGTCGCACAATGAATCTTCCTCGTTGACTGATTCCTTTCATGGAGATTGTATGCAAACCATTCGCCCCGTCCATTCCTGCGACCACCCCACCGCCGAAGCACTCTATCCATTCGACGCACGCGGTATCGCCAAGCGCTTCCGCCACGCCGCCATCTTCGGTGCGCTGGATGCCCTGATGCCGGGCGAAACCATGCGTTTCTGCAATGACCACGATCCACTGCCACTGTTGGCTCAATTGCAACAGCGCTATGGCCAGCACCTGAGCATCGAATACCAGCAGCGTGAGCCGGGCGCGATCGTGATCGATTTCAAAGTCGTCGGCTGAGTGATCACCACAGCGAGCCTCAGCCTTCTTGCAGTGATTGCCAGCGCTGCGCTGGCGTTGAGCGGCTGGGGTTCGCCACTGGCGGTGGCGCATCTGGCGTTTGCCGTCGGCATCGTGCCATTGATTTTTGCGGCCATGATGCATTTCGTGCCGGTATTGACTCGTACTGGCGACACCGATTCCCGCATGGCCCGCCTACCAATGCTCGTTCAGACTGTTGGCCTGATCGTCATTAGCGGTATGCAGGGTTGGATTCCCTATGGGATGGTCTATTTCGCGGCGGTTTGCGATCTGTTGGCAGCAGCAATATTGCTCAACTGGATCGCCTGTCGAGTTCGTATGACGTTGGGTAGTCCGCATCCCGGTTGGCGTTGGTACGGTGTGGCTATCGGATGCCTTATCCTCGCGCTTACCAGCATCGTACTTATCCCCTTCTGGCCGTCCTATTGGCGCGCATTGCGGATATTTCACTTGCATCTTAATACGCTGGGTCTGGTTGGACTGGCGGCGCTGGGCACCTTGCCGGTCCTGATGCCGACAGCGCTGGGAAAGCCGGATCCGGAATCGGCAAGCTGGTTGCGGCGCCGTTTATGGTTGGTTGCATCGGGGGCGTTGCTGATAGCGACTGGCGCGGTTATCGCTTGGCCATTTGCTGCGCCTGGCGCTGCACTGGTCTTGGTCGCTACGCTTGGCCTTATCGGACAATGGGTGCGGCGTTTCGGTATCAAACCGCTGTTGCGTGATGGTGCCGCAGCCTCCTTGCTGTGCGCGGTCTTCGGCTTGCTGGTCGCGCTGATCGCCGGCGTGCTCCACGGAGCTGGCATGTTGCCGACCCGCCCCTCGCTGCTCGCTTGGGGCGCCGGTTTCCTCTTGCCACTGGTGACAGGGGCGTTGAGTCAATTGCTGCCAGTTTGGCGCTGGCCGGGCTTGGCTACGTCCGAACGACTTTTGATGCGTCAAAAGCTATCGACAACAGGGGCTTTGCGCGGTAGCTTCTTTGTCGGCGCTGCCATCGCCATGTTGCTGGGTAGGCAAATGTTGGGAGGCGGTATGGTGATGGTCGGATTGGCTCTCTTTGTCGTTGCGCTGGCGCAAGCCGTGCGCGTGCGGCGTTCAACGCGGTAAAATCGCGGCTTTCTCGCTTTTCAGGTTTTCGCCATGCGCTATATCTCCACCCGCGGCAATGCCGCGCCCCAGGCTTTCTGCGACATCCTTCTCGGCGGCCTGGCCCCGGATGGCGGGCTCTATCTGCCGGAAACGTATCCACAGATCACGCGTACCGAGCTCGATGCCTGGCGCAAGCTGTCGTATGCCGATCTAGCCTACGAACTCCTGTCCAAGTTTATTACTGACATTCCGGCAGGGGATCTCAAGGCACTGGTCGGCAAGACTTACACCGCACAGGTTTACCGCCATACCCGCAATGGGGGGGATGCCGCCCAGATTACGCCTCTGACCAAGCTGGAAGATGGCTTGTATACGCAGGAACTGTCCAACGGTCCGACCCTGGCCTTCAAGGACATGGCCATGCAACTGCTGGGTAATCTGTTCGAGTACGTACTCGACAAGCGTGGCGAGGCGATCAACATTCTCGGGGCCACGTCCGGCGACACCGGTTCGGCCGCCGAGTACGCCATGCGTGGCAAGCACAATGTCAAGGTGTTCATGTTGTCGCCAGACGGAAAGATGAGCGCCTTCCAGCGCGCCCAGATGTATTCGCTGCAAGACGCCAACATCTTCAACATCGCCGTCACCGGCATGTTCGACGACGCGCAGGACATCGTGAAGGCGGT
>JAGWUW010000003.1 GCA_028868235.1 Betaproteobacteria bacterium
TCGGGGGTCGAATTCAGATAGGGCTGAATTGTGCCGCGATCTTCGAACGTCGCCGAATATCCATTGACCGTTGCCGGTGACACAGTGCCAGCGACCGCATCACCACAGGTAAATTCGTTCGTTTCGTAGTAGATCGGCGCGGTCTGACGATTGTTGCCGGCCCTGGCCACGATCGAGGTATGGCTGGTGCGGGTGCAGGTCGAAGCGACCTCCAACTCAGCACATCCAGTCCCGAGTTCCTCGTCGACGAAATCAGGCTCGAAACATTTTCCAACCGTACCCTGAAGGCAAATTTGCCCCTTCTGATGAAGCTTGCTGCAGAAATATTTGTGCTGCGCCGGTCCAAAATTGTGCTTCAGCGTAACAGCGCAGCTCTGCGGCCCGGTATCCACCGCGGCGCCGGTGTTACACACTGCCGTATACATCAACGGTGTCGTCCCCTGGTTGGGGACTGGCTGGCAGGTTATCGGATTACCTGCCTGATCGACCCCTCCCAAGTAGGTCTGAGGATCTTTCGCCACCTGGTTGGACCCGGCAACCAATGCCTTCATGTCGGCGGGTGCAAACTTCACCTGGTTTTGCGTGGACGTCACCAGATCCTGATAAGGTTGCGACTGTGCGCCTGCATTCGCAAGAACACCGTCCTGGCCGGCCTGATCGCGGGTGATACCGATCGGATTGCCGTCCTGAAAAGGCACTGTGTCCTTGGTGAACGTGTTGTTCGTATCCTGCGGAAGCCCCTGTGCGGCCTGCTGCGCCGCCTTCGCGGTCTGCGTCCCGTCCTGGTAAGGCTGGCCATTGGTTGTCTGCGCAGACGCTGCCCAAAGGCCCGCGAAAAACGACCCGACCAACACCAGCAAGGCTGCCCATCTAAGCATCACTGGGCCTCCATTTGCGCAAGAGCTGTCCTCGCAGACCGAGCGCCGGGCCCGCCACCATTGGCAAAGGTCTGCAATACATAACTGACGGGCACATTGCCGGTCATCACGTCGAAATCGGGAACCTTGCTTTCGCACTGAAGCTGCGTGCAAAGCTCGAACGGGGTGTCAACCGACACGAACGTCGGTGCATTCACCACCTGAAAGGCTTCGAACGCACGAGGGTTGATCGCGATATTCCGGACATTCTGTTCGTCACCGAGGACCTGCGCCAGCTGCTCCTTGAATTGCTTCAGACTGTTGTTCGGAAAGCCCCGGAAAAACACGAAGCCGCCCGCGCGGGACATATCCTGGATCAACCGCTTCAACGCAGGCTTCGGCATCGAGAGGCTCACAAACACCATCACCCCGGGCTGACTGCCGCCGCCAAGCTTTCGGTTTGCCGAACCGACAAGCGCGTCCAAATCCTCCTGCTTGACGCCATCGATCCCGCTGACGTTCGCCTGACCAATCCGGTTCTGCGCCTGGTCGACCACGGGCTGAACCTCGGGTTGGGCCTCCTGCTGCCGCTTCTCGGCGGTGCCAACCAGTTCGGCCGCCTGTTGCTTCAGCTCCGCCGCTCGCCGGTTGATTGCCTCAACGCTAACCCCATCCATATCCTGGGCGAAAGCCACAACAGCGAGCGACGTCACGCCGATCGCGGCTCCGATCCAAAATCGCCGCTTCATGCAGCCCTCCTATTGCCACCGGCTTCGACCCCGATCGCCTCGGACACCGCCTGCCTCACAAGCGCGATCGTCGGCCACGGCCGATTCCGAAAACGAACGACAACGTACCGGCCGAGACCAAGCACCCGATCGCGATAGGCGTCGGCCTGCGCATCGTGCGAGGAATCGTCGAGCTCGATCAAACACAGCACTTCACCGCGCCGATTGCACAGCGCGAAATCCACTCGCTTTTGAGCGATGCCATTATACGCCCGCCACCATTCACTCTTGTCGAGACCCCGGCGCGGCTTGAGCAAAGCCCCCATCGACAGCTGCGACATTACCCGATGATGAGGGAAAGCATCCTGCAGGATCTCGAAGAACCTGCTCTCGGCCTTCGTCAAAAGTTCTCGCCTTTCCAGCGGAGGCATCCTGGCGCCGCGGAACCATGAAATCGCAACAACAGCCAAGGCGGCAGCAGCGACCGCTATCAGCAACCAGATAAGGCTGACCGCCGAGAAGGCCCCTTGAGGGTGGAAGGTGGGATCACCAACCATCACAGGACGCAGCAGTTACGCTTGCGCCAGATCAGGTAACCCTGATCCTCGCCCTTGACCGGGTATACGATGCCGTTCTTCGGCATCAGCGTCGAGGTTCCAATCGGCGTAGTCGAGAAGCGAGAACCGGTCATTGCCACCGGATTGGTCATCTGGATGCGATACTGCGTCTTGCGCATCACCGGCATGTAATACTTGTGGCAGACGCCATCGCCTCCCATCGTGCCCCAAGCCAGACCGGTCCTGTGCATCATGTAGAGCAACCGAGCGACCGCCAGTTTGCCGGACTGCAAGTTCTCCTGGTGCGGCGTGTTTCCGGTCATCGGCAACATTGGTCCCCAGCACCCGGCGCACCAAAACAACTCGTCACTTGGCAACTTCGCCGTCGCCAAGGTGCAATCACCCATGCAGGCCGTTTGAGCGAGCATACTGGTGAAGGCCGCATTCTCCGGCCCAAAGATCGCCGAGGACACATCGTCCGTCCACAGCGGGTCCACCTCCGTGACAAATGCGATATCGACGTCAGCTTGCTCGAGGCAGACGAAATCGGTGACGATGTTCAGCCAGTAAAGCAGCGGGTAGATGTAGAAATGTTCCTGCCACTGAGCCATGTTATGCTGCTTGGCTTTGAGCATCGCGCCATTCGTCTGGCCACCAAGCCCAATGTCGAAACCTGGATCGAGCTCGATCCCTCCAAGGTTCACGAAGCACCACGGCTTATAGGTCACGTCTACAAGACGAACCGGTTCCCAAAAGCCAACCTCGATACCGACCCTAGGGATCGGAGTACCGCACAGGCAAATCGGAGAAGCCGGATTCTTGGCATCTGGGAGACCATTCCAGTTCGGCCAGATCGGCAGCGCGCCAACAGAGACCGGGAACATCGCGCTCCAATCGACGTCCGTGACCGGGTTCACGAAATGACCAGTGCAGTCAGCCGGACTCGCCATTGCCGGCGTAGCCAAAGCAACCAGAACAGCCCCGATCCAACCCAGGAACCCGCGAACGACAGACCTCATAGCGGAACCTCCGTCAAACGCAGCACATCGCCGGCAGGAACCATCACAGTCGGCGTGTGGACGATCTTCAACTTGTTCACGAGGTAGCCGCCCTGGTCGAAATAGAAGCGGCGCTGATACCGCTTCATCGCCTCGATCGGCGCGCCCTTGACCATGACAAGCTTGATGTTCGCATTGTTGGGATAGGTGCGAAGGACGTATTCCAGTTCTTCCTTCCGATCCGCATCGAAGAACACATAGGTCTGATTGAAGGGCAAGACATTGAGCGGATTAACCCGCGTCCCGCCAGCAACAATAAGTCGGCCGTCACGATCGCGAATGTCCCGGTCGACAATCATCGAAGGATCATAGGTGAACGATCTGGCCGACGTCGCCGGCGTCAAACCCGCTACCGGGGTCGGTCGCTGGACGTAAGCCATCGTCCGATCGCGCAGCTGATTGTTGAGCCTGTCGTATTCGCCGCTCGCTTGCATGGAGTGCAAACGCGCCGCGATCGCCTGAAGAAGATTGACCTCGGTAACCGGGAAAACCTCGCCGCGCTGTCCATAGTTCTTCGCCAGCGCTGGCGTTGGAAGCCAGAGCAATCCGATCGCCAAACCAAGAGGAACAAGACGCTTCATAGCACCTCCCGCGCGCCGCCGAAGATACGATCGCTGCAAATGAAACCGATCGCCGCATAGCGACTGTCAAAGCCGTCACGGTGCCCCGACCCCGCGTAGATGCAACGATCCGGGATCACGCCAAGCGGCCCTGGGACCAGCGCCTCGTCCATCATCGAGCGCTTCTTGACCTTGCCGACCACCACCCCGTTGATGGACACCACACCGTTGGGATCGCGCGACACAACGTCACCCGCGACACCCAGCACCTGCTTGACGAAGACTACATCCAGACTGCCGAAGTGAGCGCGCACGAGCGGCGTCTTGGGGGGCTGAAAAGCAACGAACCCACCCTTGACGACAGGAAGCTCCGGAGAAGCATAATAGACCCAACCGGGGAGCGAGTACGACCTGTTCCAGAAGAACCGATTCTGATGGCCCCATACCGTAGCCACGGCCATCCCCAGCAGCCACAGCAAGACCCAAATCTTTGCTTTCGAAACGAACGCCTTGTTTGCCGCCATCCACTTCCCGGCCCGATCGGGCCACTCAGCGACACGCCAGTTCGAAGGTGCAAAGATCGATGCCATAGCTACTGCTGCCCCGGGACAGGAATTGAACCAGGAGGAAGCGGCTGTGCGACTGCCGGAGCGGTCCCCGGCGCCGGCCAAGCCACGCGCTTCATAAGCTCGGTCCGAACCTCGGCCGTAATGTCCGGCGTCGTGTGCGACAACACCGCCTCATTCATCAGAACGGTCCTGCCCTGCGCAGCCTGCTCCGAAACGATCTTGTCGAGCTCGGTCGTGAACGCGACGGTTTGCGTCTTGATCTGATCGACCGACCAATTGCTGTGCGCAACCGCGATGCTGTATTCCTGCACCAAGCCAGCTGCACCCAAACGAACGATGTTCTCGTGCGGGCGCGCCAACGAGATCGTCACCCAAGACCCCCAGGCCAACACGCCGGCCGCCGCGACGGCCGAGAGAATTTCCTTCCTTGAAAGCATCAATTTCATGCTCGACCCTCCACCGTCGCAACACCATCGGGACCGACCACAACAAGCTCAACGTCGTTCGCCGGAGCAGCTTCACCCTCATTGAGTTCCGCCGCGTCTTCGCTAACCAAATGCGTAATCGCGCGCCGCGGCAGCATCTTCAGTTCCTCGCCATAGGCCAGGTAACCGATGATGCTTGAGAGCTCGAAACCCTGCGCCTTGAGTTCCTCGATCCGCCCGAATTCCTGAGGACTGGACGAGTAGATTAGAGCCGAATACCGGTCGATCACCAAGCGGCCCCACGCGACCATATCAGGGCCTTTGATCGTGAAGCCCGAATAGTAATGCCCCTTGCGCTTGTTCGACTTCACGATCTCCTCAAGGAAACCATCCAGCTCCAGCTTTTCGGACTTGCGGAGCGCCGAAATCGTCTCGGCCTTCTGCTCGAGCAAAACGAACCAGTCGCTGTTCTCCAGCGCCGCGCGGGAACCATCGGACTTGTAGTAATCCTCCAGCGACTGAGTAGCAGTCACCAGCGAAGAACCGTACTTACGGCAAGTCCGCGCATAGGTTTCAACGAATTCGGCCATCGACCCGCCGCGAAGCAACTGCCAGGCTTCGTCGATGATGAGCGCCTTCGGGATCGACCGGTCGAGCTTACGCATCACCTGCGAAGACATGAACATGATCGCGGTCAGAACCACGGCACGCAGCTCTTCGTGCCCCGAAAGATCACTCAGCTCGAAAACGGTGAAGCGATCGGACAGAGCGAAGCTCGGCTCACCGACGAAGAGTTCCCCGAAGGTGCCCTTCATGCCGAACGCCTGCATGGATATGCCGAGATTCCGGCCAATCTCGGTGTCGTGCGCCTTCAGCAGATCGATGATGTCGTCAACGGTCGCATCCTCGTGATGCTCTTCCCACACCGCGTTGACCGTCTCGTCGATAATGCCATCCTCGGTATCATTCAGCGGATCGCGATACTTCGCCATCTGCCCAACCATGGCCTTCAGCAGCGACATACATTCGAGACGATAATCGCCGTCGACCTCCATCAACGCCCGATCCATCATCTTGAAGACGTTCAGGCTGAAACCCGACGACATCGTGAATTCGATGTTCTTCGCGCCCTGAAGCACACCGGAGTTCTGGAACGAACGTCCATCGTCGATCACGATAACGTGCGATCCAGACCCGACCAGCGAAGCGACCAGCTCCTGCAAGAAGACCGACTTACCCGAACCAGACTTGCCGAAAATGCAGCAATTGTGGTTGCCAGCGCTGTTCTCGAGCGGTGACCAGAAGAACGGCTGTCCACGGCGGCCGACACAAAGCATGTGCGGGATCGTCGAGCCCAGATATTCACCTTGAAGGGGAACCAGGTTCGCCACCGTCGAACTTGTCATGGTATGCGTCAAGGCGTTGCGCTTCATGTCGTTCATCAGGCCGCTGCCTGCGGTCATGGGAAGCGCGGCAAGCAGCCCGTGGATGTGCATCCTCTTCAGGCTGTAGAGATCCCACCCATTGCCCTTGAAGAGCGACTTGATGATCCGTTCGTTGAGATCTCCGTTGCCCCAGGGCGAAAACATGGTCACCCCGTAATACAGGTTGACCAGGTTCTGGCCCCGAGCGAGATCCTCGATCACGCCCTTCCATTCCTCAGCTTGCGGCTTGAGCCTGGAATTCCAACGTCCTGTCACCGATTCCGATTGCTGCGTCTTGCGCATGAACCGAAGGTTGGCCTTACTGCGAACGACCTCCTGATCCGGAACCTCGAACGTCATGGTCAACATCATTGGGCAGGGAATATTCAGCTGCTCGGCAAAAAGATCGCCGATCAGATTAACCCCGTCCCAAAGCGCCCATTTCGCGGGAAAATTGCGAACGCCAAACGAACGGACATCGAAAAATTCATGGGTCGGCTGCGAGACCTTCTTGTTGCTTGCAACCTCATTTGCCGAGACATGATCGAACCGCTCGGTCCGGAACACGAGGCGATCCATCTCCTGCTTCATGATGAAATCGCGCGGCACACATTGAACCGCGATCGGATCAAACTTGTTGTATTGAACCTCGTCCCGATACTTGGACTTCGACAGTTTCAGGATTTCGTCGATGAGCCGAATGAAGCTCTCAGGCTCCACGTCCCGGCAAATCATGTTCATCGTCGCAAAGTTCGCTATGATTGAATCGCGCAGCGTCGAAAGCGTCCGAAGGTCTCCGGCCGATTTCGTAGGCAGCTCGCCGACGATGAACGTGCGAAAATGCCGCAACAGGAACGGCGCATCGCCGGCCAGCGAATGCCATGCGCCATTGTTCAGATAGTCGACCCGGTGCCGCGCCATCTCCAGATGGATGCCCCCTGCGACCATGCGCGGAACAAACCATTCATTGAGCTTTTCGGAGACGCTCGGCGAAAGATAGCAGTAGCACGAAAGCGTCATTCCCTTCGCATAGCCTTCGGCCAACATCTGCGAGAGGATGCTGATCGCCCGTTCGTCGCCACCAATCATCGGTGTCGTTTCAAGACAGAACGCGATCGAGCCCTGATTGTAGTAGAGCCGAGACTTGGGATCGAATGAGCGGTACGGAAGATATTCCGAAAACCTCGGAACCTTCTCGCCTGCCGACTTTTCCTTGGGCTTCAAAAAATCAAACATCTCATTCCCCCGAAGGCGGGACCAACCGATCAGGCGCGTTCACAGGCGCGGCTTCCGTCGCGACGGGCGCCGGTGCCGGCACGGCAACCTTCGGCTTCGGGCCAAACACCCGCTGCAACAGCCCACGCTTTGGAGCTTCCTGAACAGGCGCGGCGGCAACCGGTTGATCGGTCGGCACCAGGCTCGCAGGATCAACCTGCGCCGGCACAGCATCAGACGCAGTAGTCACGAGATTTTGACGTGTGACCGCGCCTGCCGGGCCCGCCTGATAGTCCGACACCCGCGGAGCCGAACCGTCGGTCACAGTCACGTCGTCGCTCACGTTCATGTAAACGATCTGCGGCTCGTGATACCGCCCACGCTCGTCGGTATAGGCCGGAAACTCCATCTTCGCGCGGCGGCCGCCAGTATCCGAACCATAGGTTCCCACGGCTTGCCCGGCCCCACCCGCACCAAGGTCAGCCGACTGACCCTGGCTACCGATGATCTGCTTGATCGCTCCATCGTCGATCGAGATCGTTGGCGCGCAGGTGCCCACAGCAGTTCCGCAATTCCACGAACCCTTCACGTTGCTTCCGCCAGCACAGCCCACCAAAAGGAGGGCTAGGCTCGCAGCCGTCAAAATTCCGCCACGCTTCATTGCACTGCCTTCCCAGCCAACCAGGCTTCCAAAATGGCCTTGGCCCGATACCCCTTCAGCACCGCGCCATCGCTCCGGATCAACACCGGCGTTTCCTGAATCCCGTGCTGCCGAGCGAACTCCTCGTTTCGGTCGAGAGCCCTCGTGTCACACTTGCCTTCGCCCAGCGGGATGCCGGCATAAGCATCGCGAACCGCCTTCGCCCGATCGCGCGAACAAAACACCGAGTTTGCCACGCTGCGCGAACCGAGGATCGAAATCGGATATTCGGTTACCTTGACATTCATCTGCTCAAGCTCGTGCGCTACGGCACGGCAGTAAGGGCACCGAAAATCTGTCAGGATAACCACAGGGGTTCCGCCCTCTCGGCCCCAGGCTATGCCTCCACCTGCCGGCAGCGTCCTCGGATCGATCTTGTCGCCAGCGTCAATTCGGCCGATCGCCTGCTGCGCTGCATTCCCGCCGCGCGGGGCAGAGGCACGAACCACTTGTCCCCCAGCAAGACCGTCTGAATCTCCGGCTCCGGCGACCGTTCTGAGCCTCGCTTCGGTCAAGTCGATCTTCGCATTGAGATCGTAGACGTGCCCGATGAAGAGATATTTCGCAGCCTTGTCGACATAGAAGATATTATCGCCTGCGCGGACTTCGCAGAGGCCCATCGGCTGCACACAATCGATGCTCGAAATTTCAGTCTTGGGCATACGCTGCTGGACCGCCAGCAAAGTCGCCTGCGCGCCGCGAACGGTTTGGGAAGGCACGTCGGGCAAACCCGACTGACCTTTCGCCTCCTGGGCAGCAACCCCGGCGATCCCGCCCATTGCTGCCAGGCTCGCCATCAGCATCCACGTCGACATAGAAACGGCCCCAACACGATCACGAACGGCTCCAACGCGCTGCGAAAACGACCCGCCGCTCATCGGACATAGCTCCCGTCAAGGAAGACAACCTCGACATCGATCCCGGTCGGCATTTCGACCACCGGCTGATATTGCTCAGCCCGCTGGATCAGATATTGCGAGATCGCATCAGCCCCGCCAGCAACGCCGGAAGCACCAGCGCCCGCTGCGACGGTCCCAAGGTCTATCGGCGTCCGACTTCCACCAGTGCTGAGAACTGGACTCAGCAACTGACTGTTGCCGACATTCTGTCCCAGCTTGCCGATCCCGCCCGCAATGCCGGCGAGGAACGACTTCAAGACGAAGCTCCCTTCTCGAGATACCACACGGCCCCGCACACCGGCCTTCCCGGCGAACGCGACGAAGCCCTTGACCTCGGAGACCGCAACGCCGCCATGGCCGTCATTGCAGGTCATCTTCTGCAGCTTCACGAAGACCTTCTCTGACGAGAGATCGCCGTAGGCAGCGCCGTTGATCAAACACCCCACAATTTGGGTCCGAAAAACGTGCGTGTCCTGCAGCACCGACCGCGCATCGGTGGTAACCCTCATCACCACAGGGATCGGCTCCGACTGGGTACGAACCGACGTCGGCGCGTCGGCCCCGACGATAACCCGCGCCGTCGCGATCGAATTCGCCGGAAGATAATTGGGCGAATCCGCAAACGTCAGCCCGCTGCGTTCCGCTTGCTTCCCACCAGACTGGTAGGACTGCACCATGATCTTGTTGCCCCCAAGCCCCGGCACACCGACGCCGCCATTCGCGGCCGCGACGGACGCAGCAGTCGCAGTCCCTGGCGCGGCAAACCCTGGCCCGCGCGGCGGATAGGCCACGCCAGGAGCGGGAGGCGCAACCCGAGGGGCATTCGCCTGCGCCTCCCGCAACCGATTGATCTCACGCTGCATCGCCGCGATCTGTTCGTCACGCCCGCTTGTGCTGTAAGCCGCTGCGCTCCTTGCTCCGACACCCGTGTAGGGCACCGCGCGCATCGGCCCGCCCTGACGCTGCGAGCGCAAGGTCTGCAACTGCCCTTCAAGGCGCGCCCGTTCCTGATCGCTGCCACTGAACCCGTTCAGCTGCTGCTCGAGCTGCGCGATCCGGTTTTCCATATCCGCACGATATCGATCGTCGGCCATCGTCTTGGCCGACATATCGTCGGTCTGAATGGCAATCGTACCATCGAGCTGGCGCATAGGCTTGGGCTGGCCATCGACAGCTGCCTGCTGAGCTTGGTGCGAACTGTTAGGCCGGGTCGCAAGGATAGTCGCGACACCAACCACAGCAATCGCCGCCCCCGCCCAAAGCGCGAGACGCTGCTTGCGCTTCTTATCGGCATCATCCGATATCTGCGCTTCGTCAAAGACCGGCGTAGGTTCGAAACCATTATCGCCGGTCGGAGAACGATAGCCCACGCCGCGAGCGCCGCCGTCAACGCTGTCCTGACCTTGTTCCTCAACAGCCATCATTCGATCCTTAATTCTGTTTTCTCAGGACAACGTAGGCCGTAGCCTTCTCGTGCGGCTTCAACGTCCACTGCGACATCGAGAACACCACATGGCCGGGAGGAGCGATCTCCTCCTTCGTCAGCGTGATCGTCGAGCGCCCGACATTGGTGATCTCGATCCGCTTCCCGACATAGGTGGCACCCGTGTAAACACTCACGATCTGAACCTGCGCAGGACCGACAAAGACCGCCTGAGCGGGGCCGGAGCTGGCGGTATAGCCAGGCATCGGACGGCCTTCCCCCATTGCCTTGATAAGCAACAGCGGCTGCTCCCAAGCCGACCCATTAGCGGACGCCGCCGCACCTTCCTGCGCCTGCGGATTTTCGATGAAGATCTGCTGCGATGGCAGGTCACTCACCTGACACTGCAACTTGTAGACGAAGCCCTTCCGGGTGATCGCGAAGAACGACACGCCGTGGCCCGCATAGCCGTCGGGCATCGACACGTAGATATCACCTCGCGTATTCTCATTCGCTACGGAAAACTCGGCGTTCCCGTCGCTCGCGCTGCGCTTGATATCGGTGACGAAGGCATCGCCGATCGCCGAAATTCGCGTGATGCCGTGCAGCGATAGCGTACATGGAACTTCACCGCCGTCGACGACCTGCAGTCGCTGGTCAGCCCAGGCAGCTGATGAAACAGCCGACCCGCCAAGCGCAACAGCTAATGCAAGCGCCCGCCATGCGTTGACGCCAAGATCCCTCATCATTCACCACCTCTTTCGATATTCGGATTTGGCTTGCGCTCGGGCGTCGTCGGCGCCGGCCCGTCCTGAACCAGTCCAAAGCCCGCCAACCGCAAGGACAGACCCTTGTAGGTCCAATCGAAGCGGTATCGCACGTTCGCCTGTGACACTTCGCGCTGACCTACATAGACGTGCAGCACCCCGGTCATCTCAGAATGGAGATTATCGGGATCGACATTGATGGCTTGCGGCTCAAACGACTGCGTGATGTCGGAGCCGCGCAAATTCCCGGTAATATCCATCAGCTTCGCCTTCACAGCGCCGTAGGCAGCTGGATCGGTGATCTTGAGGATGTTGTTCATCCAATAGTCGAGCGACTGCGGAGACCTGTTGAGGATCGCTATCGCCGTATCGCGCGTCACGAGCTCAAGATAATCGCGAGAGACACGCGAGCTGGTTAACGTCAACGGCGTCTGCAGCACGGGCTGCAAAATCACCGTTTCGGACCGAAACATTGAATAGGCCCCGAAGATCAAATTGAGGAGCAACGATCCCCCGGCGACAGCGCCAAGCACATTTCGCTGCTGAATGACCTTCTTGGCCTCGTGATACTGAAAATCGGTTTCCATTACCCCACCATCACCTTGTGGCTGGCTGGCGGGACGGAACGGGAAAGAGGGATCAATCCCGAAACATGCCAGTAGACCAGGCCGTAAACCCAAGCGAGCGACTTGCCCGACTTCAACCGACGAAGCCCCCACCAGGCCAGCCCCCCGCACACAGCGCCGATCAGCGAGTGGCGAAGCAGCAAACCGATGAAGAGCGGAGCGATGGCAGCGACGAACTCGTCCATCGTCCAAATCCCGATGATCTCGGGGTCGTCCAAATGTTGGTAAACATAGTAGCTATTCGAAACCGCCATCTGGACGACTCCCTCAATCACCGTCTGCGTCAGATCATTGCGGTGAAGCCGCCCGAAATAACCGAGATGCCCACCGTGATGATGATGGACAGGAAGAACGGGAACACCATGGTCCACAGACCGCGTTCGCCCCGGATGGCGTTCACGACGCCGATCAGGAAGGCGACGAGCGCGATCAAATAGCCAAGCGAGCCGTTGAGCCAGCCATCGATCCGGTTGGTGATCGGTTGGAACGTCGCGTCACCGCCAGCGAAGGCCGGGCTGGCCATCGACAGGCTCACGAACGCACCGATCGCCAGATTGCGCATCGACGTTGAGACTTTCGTAAGTTTCATGTGTAATAACCCCATTGTGATTGATTGACCTGGGGGAGTCCCGCGGACACGGGGCTTCCCCAATCTTCGTGCGCGAACCGTCGCGCTTCGGGTTTTGCTTGCGGGTCAGACCATAGGCACGACTCCCCTCTTCCTGGCCCATTTGACCAACGGCGACCCGCCCTCTCGGGCAGCAACCAGGAAGACAGGTTCCCCCGCTTCCCCCCGTTGACGCAGACGCGCCACACCCCGCGCGGACGCGACACGTCCACGCAAAATTGTTCCAGCGATTTAGGATGCGACCCAACGCACCCAAAAATCTGTGCGTCCGGCCAAGGGGCAACTCTCAAACTCAACTACGACTACGCGACTTTTACCCTACCACGCGCCAGTCGAGATTAAGATCTGCACTGACAAACCGGACACCCCGGTTTTGCGATCATTCGAGTTTTCCGAAACCCCTGTCAATAGGGAAAACGCGCGGAGTCGCCTTCTATCCAACTGCTTAGACGACATTCCCAAAGCGGGACAAAGGTTACGCCTGGCGTAAACAATTCACTATTACCCAACAGGGCTAGTCCAGCAGACAAACAGCCGCAGATTTCCGGGAATTTTGAACCAAGCCGTTACTACTTACATCAATGTAATTCGGCTCAAGCGCGTCCGCGTTTGTTTACATTTGACATGATCGCACCCCGTCTCTGCTTTCCAGAAGAATCCCGCAATCGTTATCATGTTGCGCACAGCGGCAACAAAGCCACCAGCGGACCTTCACCGCCAGAGCTGTCAATCTAGCCAGGCTCACCCCGATCGGCAAGCCGTCCAGCTGTTTCGGATTTTCCGAACAATGGTTAGAGGGCCCAAAATGCTCCCCAAAAATCTCAAACCTCAATCTCGGCCAATTTTGCCGCCAATTCGGGATGCGAGAGCGCCAACGCATCGATTCGCCGATACCATTCGGCCATCGCTGGAGGCATCAGCAATTCATACGGCTCTATCTCGAGAATTTCGGAAAGAATGTTCACACTCTCGCGCCGATAGGGCGTCTGACTATGAAAAATCTCATTCACCTTGCCAACTGACCACCCGGAGAGTTGATGAATACGTTGCTGCGAAAGCTCGCGCAGCTCCATCCACTCGCGCAAATACCAGTCTTTTTTGCCTTCATTTTTCATGTCCTCGACTAGCAAAATCGGCACCATTCTTCGAGTCCCAGAACGCTTGACGCAATTTTCGGAATTGCCGAAAAGGTCGGCATGTCAAAACCAACTCCAACCTATATCGCCCATCGCCTCGGGATCAGCATCTCGCACGCCAGCATGGTGCTGAGACAGGTTGAGAAGCCTTCCCGCAAACTGGCCAACCAGATCTATCTTCTCACCGATATCCAGCTCGCGCACCTCGCCGGCCGAACCAAAGAGGATGCCGATACGATCGTCAGGCTCGACGGCACCGTTTTGCCCGAAGAACCGCCAAAAACCGATCCGCCAAAGAGTTGATCCAGTCCTCTGGCCCTCCCCCTGGAACCACCCCACGCCACAGGCCAACCTTCGAGAAAATGACAACACACGAAGCGCGATCAGGCCGCCGTCCGAAACACCGCGCCCCAAAATGCTCGCAAAACATGAATCAAAACAGAAACCCCCAAGACCCATTGCGACTCGATTCGACTCACCGGCTAAATCCGAAACAATGAAAAATCATTGCGCCCCCGTGATTTGACAAACGGCTCCCCAAAAATGGCAAAATTGCGCAGTTTTCCGGGCTTTTCGGCAAACCCGAAACCCCGTTACCAGTAAAGTTGCCAATCATGCCCCCAGCCTTTATAGGCGAGGCATGGAATACCAGCCTTCCCTCGCCCTCGGCACTCGCAGTCCGCGCCAGCAAGCCGCGGATATCGAAGCAAGAAAAGAGCGCGACAAAGCACGAGTTCGCGAAGCGAACCGACTCGCGCGCGAGCGCAAGCGCCGCGAAGGCATCCACGCCGCCACCTATGAAATCCCGCTGCAGCAGCTCGACGCGATCAAGCGCATCAAGCGCGCGCATGGTTTCAAGAATGAATCGCAAGCCCTGGCTCACATCCTGGACCAGATGCTCGCCCAACCGTCTCTGAGAAAGGAACTCGGCCTGGCCGCATAAACGAAAGCCCGGCACTAGGGCCGGGCCTCCGAGGGGTGCTAGTCAGCTTGCAGGCTGAATGGCAGAAGCTTCAACTACCTATCTAGCACCCCCCATACAGCATCGCAAGACGAAACCGCGATTTTCGCGGCGATGGCTTGCATCCAACGAAAGGGGGTCGCGCAATGGCAAATCACAACCAGACCGCCAGGTCGATCGGGCTCTACGTCCTGATCGTCGGCGATGCTGTGCGCACCCTTCCCCAGCTCGAGCAGCTCGCACCAGCGAGCCGCGCGGGAACCAGTGTAACCATCAATTTGGAGAACGCAGTGAGCGGATAAACGAAACCCGGCACGAAGGCCGGGCATCGCAGGAGGAATAGGCCAAAGCGCGCCAACGCTTTGAAAGCTCCACAATACAGAGCTGCGCCTACCACCCTCCCACATCGATGTCAACAAATGCGCGCTTCGCGCCACGGGGATCTTTTGCCCGCGATGAGCTGCCTCGAACGGAGGAAGTTATGGCATCGCATCCACTCGACACGCCAGAGGCGCGCGAGATCGAGAGACTGTTGCTCGCCGGATATCCGCAGAGCGATATCGAACTCGCGATCATCACGCGCAATGCGCAGATCGCGAACAACAGGCCGGTACAATCGCTCAGCGTCCTCGTCGGCGCCGAACAACCTGCGCGTGAAACACACCATAACGCAGCACTGGTCACCGGGCTCCTCGCCAAGATGACGCCGCGCAAATCGCGCTCCGGCGCCGTTCACGTCACCGGCAATCCCGTCCACCGCAGCAGCGTCGCACTCGGGTCAGACGAGGAACTGGCCTACACCGAGGAAACCCCCGATCCCGATTTCGCGCGGCCGCTCGATCCCAAGCACCGCAAGGAATACGAGAACATGGTCCACAAGCTATGCGGTCATGCCGCCGAACTGCGCAAACGCGATCGCCAGCGTGATGAAGAAGGCGTCGAGCCCCTCACCGCCAACGAACGCCGCCTGTCAGACTTCAACAAGCACTGCCGCGATCTGATGCTCTACCTGATCGACTCCCATGAATTCTTCAAAGGCCGGGTCTTCCCCAGCCTGGATGAGATCGCCGACAAAATCCACATGAGCAAGAACACAGCTATCCGGACGCTCAAGAAGCTGCGCGCGCTCGATTTCGTCGACTGGATTCGCCGGTTCGTGACAATCACCGACAAAGAGACTGGAACCCGCAACGAGCAGACCAGCAACCTCTACCGCATTCGCATACCCAACTGGATCTCCGACATCATGCAGCTTTTCCGTGCCCCCATCCCCGACGATGCCCGCCAGCTCGCCAGTGGGCGCACCCTCGATTACGCGCTGACCTTCCTGAAACTCAGCCAGCACGATCGCGAGCGCCAGGTCCCGGACCCACGCCGCCGCGCCTACCTTCTCTCGATCGCGATGGAGAGCGAGCAGCGCATCGAACGGGAACGCCAGCTCCGCGATTGCCAAGTTGGCACTGCACCGCACCTGAATCTCTTTAATATATCTACTGGAGAAACGGAATTGGCCTGGTCGGCCAATGAGTCTGCCCTGACGGGCACGCCCAAGCCTCAACCTACCTGATAATCACCACCCATAACACCAAGCCGGACCCTTAGAAGCGCCCGCTGTCGCGGGCGCAATGCTCCCCAGCGGGAGCAGGCGGAACCCGCAGCGCAAAAAAGGCCACCTTCATGCCTGGATCACGCGTTTTTCCCTCTGAAGGAGCTCACAGCGCCCGTTTTCCTCCGGGCGCGCACGCGCAAACGCACGACCAACCCGCAGTTGAACCGCTGCCCTCTCCGATTTCCTTGGGATCAATCCTGGGTGATACCGATCGCAGCCCGACCGGCCTCAAACTGGTCGAACAATTCACCAACGGCCGAGGACCGCCCGGCCAGATCCCGGGCATAGCCAACTGCCGTCGTCGCCGAGGTCCAGCGCTGCGCGAGCATCACGCGGCCAAGGTCGAAATTCCGCGCGAAAAGATCATGCGTCAGGCCGATCCGAAACGAGTGCGTGCCGACGCCGGCAATAACTTCGTCGCGATCGAGCCCGCCGATATCGACGAACGAACCATCAATCGCGGCCGCGACCACAGTTCGAACAATATGCAGCACACCTTGCCGCGTCATCGGATGCCGACCAGGCTCGAGCTGCAGAGGTTCGCGCTTAGCGGCAACGCGCGCCGCTTCGACGCGGCGGACCTCCTTTGCATATTCGACGAGCGAACGCCCGTCCTGGCGCGGGTGCGGCAATTCCCGAACTGGAGGCCTAACGGCGAACACGCGCCGAAACAGCGGCGCCTCCTTGTCGTACCAAATGCCGGCGGCCTCGATCCACCGCTCGATCAGCTTCGCGGCAACAGCAGGCAAGCCCACCGTGGTCCCGGCACCCACCTGGTCGGTCTTGCTACTTTTGAGAAACAGGACCGCCCTGCCCTGGCCATCCTCGCGAACATCGCCAACCCGCAGCGCGATGAGCTCGTTCACGCGCAGCCCGCCGCCATAGAGCGCCATCATCATCGCCGCGTCGCGCAGCCCGCGAAGATCCTCACCGCAGGCCGCAATCAGGCCCATGACATTGAGGCCCTCGCCCGCAATCGGATCAGCAGCGTTGCCAAACCGGATCGGCGCAGCCTTGCGGACCCTGACACCCTTGCGGCGCTCGTAGCCGCGCAGCTTGTCGCGCACATAGTCGGACTGCAACACCAGCAGCTGCTCGCGCTGGCCAACAAGCCGGACGAAACGCCCAAGACTGGCGAGCCTTCGCGCCGCGGTCGACGCCTTGCGGCCCGAACGCTCCAGCCCGTCAAGATATCGGCCGATCGCGGCTTCATCGAGCGGAAACGGCGCAAGCTTCACCTTCCCGGCCCAGGTCCGGTAATGCCGCACGTCGCTGACCATGGCCGCAACCGAATTGGGGGCCATCGCCGCAAGCCCGGCCTGGACCCGCTCGGCCGCGAAATCATCGGCAAAAAATCCGGCAACAAGGCTTTGCGCCCGCGCCATCGACCCCGAAGCCCCCGCGACCTGATCCCCCGAGCCTCGCGTCGTCACGCCGCGTCCCAGGGATTGACCAGCGACAAGCCAGTCTTTTCGAAATCACCCGTGTTGCGCGTCACAAGGATCTGATCATACACCCCGGCGACGCCAGCGATCGCCGCATCCCCAAGTTTAAGATCGCGGCCAGCTTTGCGGCAGACGCCGACAAGCTCCGCGCCCATCGAGGCGCAGCGCCGATCAAATACAACGATACGCGGCCCAAAGCGATCGAACAGCCGCTCGCTGACAGCCCGCAACGCAACGCGCCGGTTTTCATCAGCCATTCGGGCAATCCCCCTCTCGACTTCGAGAATCACGATGGTCGAGGTCCAGCACTCGGCATAATGCCGATCGAGCCATGCAACGACCTGTCGCGCTGGCGCCGGCCGCATCAGCTCCGACAAAACATTCGAGTCAACGAGGTAGCTCATTCAAAATTCGGAGCCTCACGGCCCCACTCCCCGCGCTGCGCGTCGATTGCATCGGCCAGATCATCGCCGCCGGGCCGCGAAATCCGCACGATGAAGCTGCCCAGCGGCTCGAGATCGTCAGGATTACCGACCTCCGCGAGCGCCGCTTCATCGAGAATCGAGCGCAGCTCAGCTTCAAGACTGATGTGCTTGCGCGCCGCGCGCAGCCCGAGCAGCGCCTTGGTTTCTTCCGAAAGATTGCGGATCGTCACGCTGGCCATCACGCGAGCCCCGCCGTGCGCCTGGCAAAGTCATTGGCCTGCGCCACTTCGTCGGGATCGACGCCGGTGACACCGGGAACATTCACCCAGGCAAAGGAGGGATGCTCGCCAAAGGCCTTCACAACCGCCCTCCCGGTTTCGGTAATCGCATAGAGCCGCTGCCCGGGCCAGAAATGACGGCCGCGCTTGACGAGCGGCGGATCGAGCCTGGCAAGCCGCTCAAGCCGGTTCCACACGCCGTCATGCCGCCCGGCCCCGAATATCGCGCTGCCATCGCCGCGGCTGAGAAAATGGAGATTGACCAGCTCGATCCGGTTCAACCCGCGATAGGACCCGCTGAGGATCTGCGAAGGCTTCCACCCCGCCGCGCCCTGATTACCAGCGACCTTTGCGCACAAACGATCGAACAGCATCATGCCAGGGCCTCCTTGTTCCGCTCAGCGGCATTCTATCAGCGCGCCGGGACAATGCAATCATGCAATCAAAATGGACCAATTTGGCATAAGCGCAGTTATGACAAATGGATTGGCGAAGGACAAGCCGATACCCAAGCCAAATGGTATTTAGGTTGAATTCTGCCGCCTGCCGATTTACCAAGCTAACTCTGCCTTAGCTTGTGGATGCTAAACCCGATGAAATCAGATGAGCATCACGCCTTGAGCTTCACGCTCGGCCAAATCGCTGCATTTCAAGGACTTTTCCAGTCCGATCAGGATGACAATGCGCTCGGCCAAGCCATCCTGGCAATGCGTCTCTTGAGCCGCCTTTGGCTCCAATTCTGCGAAGATCGGCCAAACCTTAATTTGACGAGTTCGCTTCTTTCGGTCGAATCCGAGCGAAATCGACCTGCGTTCATCGCCTGCCTTCGCAGAGCGGCAATCGAGGCGAAGCATCCGCGTTGGCAACCACTCGAAGAGGCCATTCGGCTCACCAGTCGCGCGGTGGCCCCCCCTCCCCCAGCCTTCACTGAAGAGATCGAAAATCTGGTCAAGGCGGACCTTCAAAGCTTCGACGAGTTCAACCGGCCACTTGGTGATGACCAGATATCCCCAGTCAAAATGCGCGCAAATGACCAGATATTTCCGGTCACTTCGTTTTTTTGGCTCGCGCAAGACTTCGCCGAAATCGCGGTAGGATCGCACCAGGTCGAGGATCAATGCTGGCTTCTCAATCTGATTCTTGGCGCTAATCCCCGTTCGGTCGGACTTACGCAAAGCGACATTCCCTTCCCCGCCCCGCTGCGCCGGCGATGCCTGCGAATTGACCTCGATCCGGAAGAACGCAAAGCTGCGGTCCTTTCGAGCCTCTGCAGCAGCTCGCATCGACACCTTTCTGATCTCCACAGCGCAAGGTTGCTCGCCGTCACGTTCGCAAAGCACTTCGCCAGTCGGCGCACAACCTCAAGGCTCGATCAAGCCTGGGTCCTCTTGGCCGGTCTCGGCACTCTAAGTGCGCGCCAGCTCGCTCGCGCTCTCGATGTCTCCGAGAACGGTGCGCGGCAAATGCTTCGGCGTTTGGAAAATGGCGGATTTGCTGGACGTTCGGGCGCGTATTGGTCCGCCAGCCTGTCCTTCCGCTTGCACGCCAGTCCGCCTGGATGGGCGCAAATCCCAGACTAGCCCCGCGTCCCCAAACCCCCTTATTATGCTATCGCTATTAATAGCATGGCGCGATTGCTTTGCTATGCGATTGCTATCGCCCGCGCTTCCAGCCTTGCTATTGCTATGCGGATCGCTATGACTAGCCATTGCGCTATCGGTATCGCTGCCAATGGCGCTAACGACAGCACACGCGCTATTGCCATCAATGGAGCTACCAATGCCGATCATCACCGTTGGTTCACCGAAAGGCGGTTGCGGCAAAACAACCACCGTTCTTGCCCTCGCATCAGAAATCCGTTCATCCGGACACGAGGTCTGCATCATCGATGCCGATGACCAGCTCAGCGCGTTCAACTGGTATCAGAGCTGGAAGCCCAAAGACCGGATCACGGTCCTCAACGCCTCCAATCTCGCGCGCGATATCGAGATCCGCGCCCACATCATCGAAGCCGCCAAGGAACACACGTTCGTCATCATCGATCCGGCAGGCCGCGCCGCCCAGCGGATGCAATGGGCCGCATCGCTGTCCGACTACTGGATCATTCCGCAGCAGCCGACCGCGCTCGACGTCGACGCGACACGCAAGATCCTCGAAGAAGACATGGAAGCCGTGGTCGGCATGAGGGGAGGACGGCCCATACCGTTCCGCGTCCTCATCACCAGGACCAACCCTCTGATCGATTCCATGAACGTCAAGCACGTCATCGAAGCAACGAAACAGCACGCCCCCATCTTCGATGCCCAGCTGCGTCAATACGACGCATTCCCCGCCATGGGCCTCTATCACATGACGCTCGAAGAAATTCAGGCCGCAAAGCTGGCCAACGCCGATCGCCCAAGGCTCTTTGCCCAGCAGATCCTTGCGCAGATTCTCGAGGACCTCAAGGCCGCCGCCGACGCTAAAATGGAGCTGCAAGCATGACAACTGCCAATGAACGCCCAGCGCCTCCCGCACTGTTCGAGAAGCCACGAACCTCGCAACAGCCTCTCAAGGCGCAACTCGGCGATTTCGCGCCGAAGACCGATGAAGACTTTCCGCCAATCAAGGTTCCGGAAAGGAGCCTTGCACCTGACAACGGCACCGGACGTCACCGCCGCCGAGGGAAAGCCGAAGCACGCACGAAACAAGCCCCAGTGCGGCTCACGCCGACCGAATTCGAGGAGCTCAACGCTCTCTGCGACAGGCTCGATATGTCTTACCCCGACGCCATCATGTTTCTCGTACGCAAGTACGCTGACAGCGATTCCTGATCCCAGCGCCGTGCGGCGCGTTCGGAACTGGTCAGAGGCGAGAAGGGAAGGGGAGGGCAAGGAGGCCTGCCTATGCCGGAATACAAGCCCACCCAAGAAACACTACAGCTTGTAGCCAAGCTCGGCGGCAAGTGGACCGGCTCCTATGCCATGGTCAAATGCCCGGCTCACGCCGACAACAATCCGTCGCTGAAGATCAGCCAGGGCAAAGACAACATCCTCGTCTGGTGTTACGCCGGCTGCAACGGCGCCGACATTCTCAGCGCGATCCGCAAGCACACCGGCGCCACCGTGCCGAGCAGTCGCGGCACCGAAGAATACAAACCGCGCAACACCGAGATCCATCGACACATCTGGAACGCGGGGCAGGGCATCAAGGGCACCCTTGCCGAAACCTATCTGCGCGAAGTTCGCGGCATCAACCTCATCCCACCCGACATTCTCTTCCATCCCCGCTGCCCACAGGGCAGGAAGCGCGATGGCACCTACAAGGAGCTGCCCGCGCTGCTTGTCGGCATATTCCGATCGCAGAGCCTGGTCGCGGTCCAGCGCATCTTCCTCGACCCCGAAACAGCCGAATACACATCCAAGATGATGATCGGCGACAACCGCGGCGGCCTATGGCCCTCAATCTTCCCGCCCCACATCAGGATCGCCGAAGGCTTCGAAACAGCCGTCGCGTTTTCGCAGATCACCGGCATCCACAGCGGCGCGGCATTCGGCAATCGCAACCTGCCGTATTTCAAAGTGCCCTTCGGGACCCAGCGCGTCACCTACCTGCCGGATAACGATCAAGAAGGCAGGACCTGGACTGACAAGGCAATCGCGCAGCGTATCGAAGAAGGCATCGCCGCCGACGCTCATCCGTGCCCGGTCAAATTCGGCGATTGGGCCGATATTCTAAAGTCAAAAACCGAGCCTTAACTAGAAAACGCTGCGTGATACGCGGCGCCATCCAAATTCGGGCCTTCAAAATTGACAAACCTGCCTCTGTATATCACCCTTCTTCCTAATCTAATTTTTGTCGGTGAAAAATGAACGAAGCACCTCAACTCCGCATCTCATGGGCAATCGCATCCGCTCTACCCGACGCCATCGTCATACCCGGCCACAAAATGAGCGTCAGTATCGGCAGACAGCGTTTCGTTTCCGAGCAACCCGGAAAATCGATCATATGGATCAGCCAGGGTCCCGCCTGGACCGGCCTGGACATCCCCGACAACAAACTAACCGATCTCTTCATCGCCAAATTGCCGATGCCACCGCCGCGGCCCAAGGATAAAAATGCGCCGAGATCAGACTACCAAAATAACCGCGCAAGAATGCACATCCAGCTAAAGCAAGGCATCGGTCGACTGGTCAGGTCGCGAAATGCAACCGCCAAGCGCCTTTGGTGCCTCGACCCCATGTATGCCGATCCAAAATTCGGCACGAAGCCCATCTTCGAGCCATACAAGACCCTAGATTTTTGACATCCAACTCCCATAATTCACTGCTCTTTGAAAGTGTTAAGCCCTCATCTACTAACCGGCACCTGAAAACGGGAGCCGACTGCAACTTAATGTCGATGCGCTGAATTTTGGCCTCAACTAACCGGCACCTGAAAACGGGAGCCGACTGCAACCTTGGGATGCGAAAGGCGCAGAAAAGTGCCACTAACCGGCACCTGAAAACTGGAGCCGACTGCAACCAGCTACACATGCACAATGCCTTGGCCAATACTAACCGGCCCTTGGAAACGGGGGCCGACTGCAACGTAGATCGTGCTTCGACTCTTGTAGCCGGTACTAACCGGCCCCCGAAAACGGGCGCCGACTGCAACCCTGCCTCGCCTTCGCCGTCAATTTCCTGGACTAACCGGCCTCTGAAAACGGGGCTGACTGCAACATGAGCGTATCGCCCGTTGCTAGGCGGAGAACTAACCGGCCCCTGAAAACGGGGCCGACTGCAACCCGCAACAGATGTGCGTGCGCTCGGATCAAACTAACCGGTCCCTTCGAACAGGAACCGACTACAACTGGGCCAAGTTGCAGCGTTGCGGCTGCCCTACTAACCGGCCCTTGCCATGGGGGCCGACTGCAACTTCCTCCAGATCATCTGGTACGACAAGACCACTAACCGGCCCCTTCGAGACAGGGACCGACTGCAACATCGTAACTGGTCGCGGACAAGCGCCGGAAACTAACCGGCCCCTTTAGTTGGGGTTGACTCAATCTAATCGAACTTGTGTCGATAACCACTGACCATCCCAAACAAAACGGGATGAACACCACCGAAACCAACAAGCTCACCCGGACAACCCACTCTTCGACACCAGCGCCTTACGGCGCGCCTCCACACGCTTCCAGAGAGAAGGGGGAGGGGAGGCGGTAGCATCACCGCAGCATCGAAGGGGTTATTCATGCACGCCAACGCACTCCAGACCGCGGCCGACAAGGCCGCGAAGATCCATGACGCCGCACGTCAAATCGCAAGCCAGCTCCCCAACCACGTCACCCGCCCGGAACTTGACGCCGCAATGGCACGGGCTTTCGGCTCGACCAGCGCCAACGGCGAATGGTCGCAACGCGATTCATTCGAGATGCTCGAACACGCGCTCACCCTGTTCCTGATCGAGAACCCGGGCACCACGGTCGAAACCCTGCAGGCGCTCAGCATCGCCATGCCGACCCACACGGTCCGCAGCGAAACGCAGATCGACTTCCAGCAGTTCTCCACGCCGGCAGTGATCGCCCGCACAATGCAGATCGCGGCCTGCATCAACCCCAAGGATATCATTCTTGAACCAAGCGCCGGAACAGGGCTGCTCATCGCGCAGATCGCCGGCGACGTAGCAAGCATCGCCATCAACGAGTACGAACCGCTGCGCGCCGAACTCCTGAAGCTCGCCCTTCCGACGGCAACCGTCACGAACCACGACGCCCAATACATCAACGCGCTCGGCAAGATCAGGCCGTCCGTTGTCCTCATGAACCCCCCCTTCAGCCGCAACGGCGACGCGCATCACGATCCTCTCACCGCAACCAGGCATCTCGATGCCGCACTCAAGGCCCTCCTGCCTAGCGGCAGACTTGTCGCCATCATGCCGCCGCACTTTCACGAATTCGGCCGCACCGACGCCTACAAGCGCGTCACCAACGGGCACCGGATCGCTGCCAACTGCCCCATCGTCGACGGCTTCACCAAGCATGGCACCGGCACCGAAACCCGGTTCGTGGTCATCGACAAGACCGCACCTGACGCCAGCGCCACGATCACCGATTACGCCGACATTCCGGGCAACCTCCCTGCCCGGGCAGAAGTGACGGCCGCACCCGACAAGCCCAAAGGGCTCTTCAGCGGCTTCAAAAGCACCGCCAAGGTCGCCCCCGCGCCGATCAAGCCCAGCACCGATATCGTCGTGCGCGACATCACCTACACCACGCTGGCAGAACCCAACTTCTCGACTGACCAGGCCGGGATCTATCTCGCCTATCAGCCCACCCGCGTCGCCATCGATCGCGCTGGCCAGCACCCGACCCAACTGGTCGAATCCATCGCCATGGGCTCGATCGCCGCGCCGATCCCCACCTACGTCCCAAAACTGCCCGGCGAAATCGTCGCCAAGCGCGTCCTCAGCGCCGCTCAGCTCGAAACGCTGATCTACGCGGGCGAAGCCCACTCCCACTTCCTGCCGGGCTCCTACAGGCTCTCAGACGACAAGGCGAACCTCATACCCAGCCCCGACGGTGAAGTTTACCGCCAGGGCTACTTCATCGGCGACGGCACCGGCGCCGGCAAGGGACGCGAGGTTGCGGCCATAATCATGGACCAATGGGTTCGGGGGAACCGCAAGCACATCTGGATCAGCGAGAACAACACGCTCTGCGAAGACGCCATGCGGGACTGGACCGCACTCGGCGGCCTCGCTCCCGACATCCAGAGCATTGCCAAGTGGAAGCCCCACGAGCCGATCCAGATGGCACAAGGCATCCTCTTCATGTCCTACCCGGCGCTCCGCTCCAAAACCGGCGACCGCCCACGGCTTGAACAAATCATCGAATTCGCGGGCGAAGACTTCGAAGGCGTCATCATCTTCGACGAAGCGCACGCGATGGGCAACGCCGCAGGCCAGAAGAACGAATTTCGCGAACAAGCCGCATCGCAGCAAGGCATCGCCGGCGTTCGCCTGCAAAACCAACTTCCGAAGGCGCGCGTTATCTATTCCTCGGCCACCGGCGCATCAAAAATCGAGAATCTCAGCTACGCGCTGCGCCTCGGCCTGTGGGGCGAAGACACCGCCTTCGCCAACCGCGAACAGTTCATCAACGAAATCTCCTCTGGCGGAATCGCGGCGCTCGAGCTCATCGCACGCGAACTCAAAGGCCTCGGCCTCTACTGCGCACGCTCGCTAAGCTACGCCGGCGTCGAGTACGACATTCTCGAACAGCAGCTCACGCCCGAGCAGATCGCCAACTTCAATACTTACGCCGACGCCTGGGCGATCATTCACCAGAACCTCAAGATCGCACTCGAAGCCTCGAACATCATCGACAACTCCACCGGCCAGACTCTCAACGGTCAAGCACTCGGCTCCGCCCGTTCTCGGTTCGAAAGCACCAAGCAAAGGTTCTTTGCCGCCCTGTTACTGTCAATGAAACTCCCCGCGCTGATCCCCGCGATCCAAGCGGCGCTAGACGACGACATGAGCTGCGTCGTGCAGCTTGTCACCACTGCCGAAGCCACGCTGGAACGCCGTCTCGCCGCACTCTCCGACGAAGACCGCGCGGATCTGATGATCGACCTCTCTCCGCTCGAACACATGGTCGACTATCTACAGAACGCCTTCCCTGTCCGGCAAATGATCGT
>JAGWUW010000181.1 GCA_028868235.1 Betaproteobacteria bacterium
CTTGCCCGGCACTTCGGCCACCGGCGCCTTGAAGGCGGCAGCAGCAATATCGAGCATGACCTGCTGCTGCTGGACGAGTGCCAGCGCGTTGTCGCCAGTGACCGCTTCGACGCGACGCACGCCGGCGGCAACACCGGCTTCGGCAGTGATCTTGAACAAGCCAATATCACCGGTACGGGAAACGTGGGTACCACCGCACAGTTCGCGTGACGAGCCGATATCGAGCACTCGTACCTCGTCACCGTACTTTTCGCCGAAAAGCATCATGGCGCCCAGCTTTTGGGCTTCTGCGATAGGCAGAACGCGGGTCTCAGTCGCGGCGTTGGCCAAGACTTCGGCGTTCACGATGTGTTCAACCTTGCGGATTTCCTCGTCGGACATCGGCTGGTTGTGCACGAAGTCGAAGCGAGTCTTGTCCGGGTCGACTTGTGAGCCCTTCTGTTGGACGTGCTCGCCAAGCACTTCGCGCAGCGCCTTATGCAGCAGATGGGTCGCCGAGTGGTTGCGCATGGTGCGCTGGCGAGCCGGCACATCGACTTTAGCGCTAACGCCGTTGCCGACGCTCAACGTGCCGGTCTTGACGACACCGTGGTGGCCAAAAACGGTGGCCTGGATTTTCTGCGTGTCCTCGACGGCAAAGATGCCATGTACCGATTGCAGTGCGCCACGATCGCCGACCTGGCCTCCGGACTCGGCATAGAACGGTGTGTGATCGAGAACGACAACGCCCATTTCACCTTCGCTCAACTGGTTGACCGGAATGCCATCCTTGTACAGGGCGAGCACATTGGCCTTGTACTCTAGGGCCTCGTAGCCGTGGAAGGTCGTCGCCGGGCCGTCGTACTCCAGGTTTGCGGCCATTTTGAACTTGCCGGCTGCGCGCGCCTGCTCCTTTTGGCGAGCCATCGCGGCGTCGAAGGCTGCAGCATCGACGGTGATTTCATGCTCACGGCAGATATCCTGCGTCAGGTCGAGCGGGAAGCCGTAGGTGTCGTGCAGTTTGAAGGCGGTTTCCCCGTTGAACACGCCCCCCCCGGTCAGCGACTTCAGTTCGCTGTCGAGGATGGCCATGCCATGCTCGATGGTTTCGAAGAAACGATCCTCTTCCTGCTTGAGTGTGGCGACGATCTTGGCCTGATTCTGGCCAAGTTCCGGATAGGCCATCCCCATTTCAGCCACCAGATCCGGCACCATCTTGTGGAAGAATGCTGCGCGCGCGCCCAACTTGTAGCCATGGCGGATGGCGCGGCGGATGATACGGCGTAAGACGTAGCCTCGGCCTTCATTGCCCGGAATAACGCCATCTGCAAGCAGGAACGAGCAGGCACGGATGTGGTCGGCCAGTACCTTCAGCGATGGCGAATCCATGTCGGCGTCAGAAGTCTCACGAGCCGCAGCCCTGATCAGGCTCTGGAAGAGGTCGATCTCATAGTTGGCATGGACCCCCTGCAGGACGGCCGAGATGCGCTCCAGCCCCATGCCAGTATCGACCGATGGCTTGGGCAGCGGATGCATGACGCCGGCTTCGTCGCGGTTGAACTGCATGAAGACGTTGTTCCAGATTTCGATAAAACGGTCGCCGTCTTCTTCCGGCGATCCCGGGGGGCCACCCCAGTGCTTTTCGCCGTGGTCGTAGAAGATCTCGGTGCACGGGCCACAGGGGCCGGTATCACCCATCATCCAAAAATTGTCGGAGGCGTAGCGGGCACCCTTGTTGTCGCCGATGCGGATGACCTTGTCGGCTGGAACACCGACTTCCTTGGTCCAAATGTCGTAGGCCTCATCGTCCTCCGCATAAACCGTAACCGTCAGCTTCTCCTTAGGCAGCTTGTAGACCTCTGTCAGCAGTTCCCAAGCGTACTTGATCGCATCACGCTTAAAATAGTCGCCGAAACTGAAGTTGCCGAGCATCTCGAAGAAAGTGTGGTGACGTGCCGTATAGCCGACGTTCTCGAGGTCGTTGTGCTTGCCGCCGGCGCGCACGCATTTTTGCGAGGTGGTAGCGCGGGTGTAGGGGCGCTTGTCGAAGCCGAGGAAGACATCCTTGAACTGGTTCATCCCGGCGTTGGTGAACAGCAGGGTCGGATCCTCATGTGGCACCAGAGAACTGGAAGAAACGATCTGGTGCCCCTTGGAGGCGAAGAAGTCGAGGAATTGCTGACGGATTTCGGAGCTTTTCATAAGCTGACGGCCCTTGCGGCATGGAATGCGAAACCTTGAATTTTAAATGAAAGCGACAATTTTCAGTGATGCCAAAAAGAAAAACCCACAGGGCGGCGGTTTGGCAGCGACAGCATAACAATCAGCGACGATCTATCAGCCGCTCCTCGGTCCCGTCACGGTTAAAATGATGCTGACGCGCATGAAGGCATTCGCTCTGTGCGTTCGGTGCATAGCTGATGCGCGCTCGTTCCAGGCCCCCCACCATCAACCTTGGCCCGATTTTTCATATTATCGACATAGCACTGAGTACGCTCTAGGTAATTGGCGTGACGCAGGGGCAGGTTGCCGGAGGCCATGGCGATGCTTCTGATCGGCTTATACCGCGCGTATTAGCCTGAGCGAAGGCGAGCGCGGTTAGCACAATGAAGAGGGCTGCAAGGGGGGTGACGATTTTCCTGCTGACATGTTCGGCGAACTCCCCGAGCAGCATGAGAAGTTAAAGCGGGGTAAAAAAATCAACTCCCCCGTTAACATGCTCTTTTAAGCACTCGGTTCAACAGCAAACAGATCGATCCGATCCGTAAATACCGCACTGACGCCACGTGCGAACAGGTCATGGGCCTGATCCGGTGCATTCACCGTGTAGCACAGAATCGGAATTCCCCTGCCCCTCGCCTGAGATAACACCTCGTCATCTACATGCCGGGCATTGCAGTGCAGCGTGACCGCTTGCAGACGCTCCACTTCGAGCAGCCAATTCGGCGGCACCCGGTCAAACAGCAGGCCGCGCGGAATTTCCGGTACCAGATCACGGGCTATCTCAACAGCCGTTAGCGAAAAGGAGGAAATCAGGGGCATCATCAGCGCCCCCTGCCACAAGGTACGAGCCTGGCAAGCCACCACCTCAGCGGTCTGGTGCTCGTAGCCAGCCGCCGGTTTGATCTCGACATTAGCGAGCAGGCCATATTCCCGGCACAGCGCTGCCGCTTCGGCAAACCGCGGGATACGCTCACCATGCCCCGCATCGAGCGCAAACAATATGCTGTCCGGAGTCTCGCAGACGTGACCAACACCGTTGGTTGTCCGCTCCAGTGTTTCATCGTGAATGAGGATCGGCGTGCCATCTGCCGACAGCATGACGTCAAACTCAACGGCCCGATAACCGAGCCGTGCGGCCAGCCGAATGCCGGCCAGTGTATTTTCCGGCGCAAGGGAACCGCCACCGCGATGAGCAAACCAGCGCGGCAGCGGTGGCAGCATCAGAAGGGCTGGTCCTTCTTCAGTGACGCCTTGGCTGCCATGACGGCATTACCACGCATCACCGCAGTATCGAGCGCAGCCTTGGCTGGCTTTTTGTCCGCCCACACCGCTTCTAGTTCCTCATCGGCAATGATGCGTACGGGGTCGGCATCGGCCACATGCGGCACATGAGAGGTGCCACGCCCCTTCATCGACGCATAGGCGATCTCAAGGGTCTTGTCGTCATCCTGCAGCAGGTTACTGTGCGCCGCTGCACGAGCCGCTGCCGTCAGCGGCAGGCCACCATAGACACGAACCATCTCGATCTGCATTTCAGGCGAGAGCAGGAAGGAAACGAACTTAGCCGCCTGCTTGTACTCGGCAGCCGACTTGCCGGCCCCCACCCACAGCGACGCTCCATCGGCGAGCGAATTTTGACGGCCACCATAAACGTCGTCGTGATAAGGCATGGGCGCCACGCCAAGTTCCACTCCCTTGGCATCGCGGAAATCGATATGTTCACGAGAATCGGTTGTAATCATTGCGCACTCACCGTCATGGAACTTGGCGCTAGCTTCGTTGCGACGGCCGAACTGCTTGAAATAGTTGGCTTTCGTCCAGGTCGCCATCATGGCGATATGCTTGACCTGCGGTAGGCCGTTGAAGTTCAGCACGCCCTTGTCGCTTACCGCCGGCACCCCGGATAGCGCACTGACGTTGTCAATATGCACCCAGACCGGCCACGACGAAGTGTAGGGGCAGGCATAACCGGCATCTTGCAGCTTGTCGAGTACACCTTGCATCTCAAACCAGGTCTTCGGCGGCTGCTCTGGATCCAGCTTGGCCTTGCGGAAAGCATTCTTGTTATAGAACAGCACCGGTGTCGAATAGATGAGGGGCAGGGCGACCAGACGCCCCTTGCTGTCGAGCACGCCGGACTTCAGATCGGGAGAAAGATCAGTGAGTTTCAACGGCTGGCCGGCCTTGGCCATCATTTCGTACAGCGGAACGAAGCTCTTTGGCTGCGTCAGCACATCAGTCATGTCATAACGACGAATCAGGTTCAAGCCAGCGGGTTTCTCACCCTTTTCCAGGCGCGACAGTTTCAGATTGCCGCCGGTTTCCTTGTTGAAACGATCCACCACTGCCTGCAATTGCTCCTCGCCAGCCGGTCCGAGGTTGTGTGCGAGTTCAAAATCAGCCGAAGCCTGTGCGGCGGGCGCAGCCTTTGTGCTCGCCTTTGCGGTCGCTTTTGCAGCCGGCTTGGCAGCCAGCGCGGATGAACAGACACATGCCAAGGTCACGGCAATGACAGAAGGGAGAATTCGATGCTGCATGGGTACTCCAGGTGAGGCGAAAAGAAATGGATTATACCCCCCGGAAAATGGGGCACGCCGCCCACATTTTTCGCAAATATGCGAGAATCGCGAACATGCTCAAGCTCAACCTCGTTCTCATTGCCGTCCTTGCCCTGACTGCCTGCGATCAGGTCGAACAAAAACTTGGTCTGGAAGATCCTGCCAAAAAGGAAGCTCGCATGGAACCCGAAGCCAAGGCTGTAGGCAGTGCTTGCCGGCAATCGGGTCGAGCCATCGAGGACTGCTACTCAATCTATGGCTGGCTCCCTAAGGCCGGAATCTACGCCGGCTGGCGCGAAATGGACGAGTACATGCGGGAAAACAAGCTGGAAACCGTCGCTCCGCAACTACCGCCACCTGAGCCGCCAGGATCCAAGAAAAAGCAAAAGAAAGCCGCTGAGGAAGCATCGGCAAGCGAAGGCAAGGCCGATGCCGAAACAAAGGTCGCCGATGGCGAGAAAAAAGCGGACAAACACTAAACCGCGATTACCGGAACAAGCTAACGCAGCAGAGGGAGGATAGAGATGCGCCCGCCAGCCTATATGACTGGAATTCGCGGCAAGCTGATCACCATCTTTGTGCTGATCAAAGTGGTACCGTTGCTGCTGTTGGCCGGATTTGCCTGGCTAGCGACGAATCGGCTGGGTAGCGACGTATCGGATAAAGCGGGCAGCATGGCCGACACCATGCTGGGAACCATGAAATCCGTCGGCAAGACGGTAACCGACGATTCGATTCGGGCGCTCGATCTACGCTCCCGGGAGGCCATCGAGGCCATGACCACCGATACGGCCCGGGAAATCGCCAGTTTTCTGTACGACCGCGATGCGGATATCCGGCAAGCCGCATCCTTGGAACCCTCTGAAGTAACCTTTCGCCGCTTCCTGGCCGAACGTCAGCGCAATCTCTACAAACACGGCCGCTGGAAGCTCGCCGAGGATGGCAAATCCTGGGTTCCGGAAACGCCGATTATCCGTGAGGCCAAGGTTACACGCCCCGTCCTACCCGACAACGCCAAGGACTTCCACGCCCGACCAGCGGAATATCTCGGAGAAATCGATCCATG
>JAGWUW010000182.1 GCA_028868235.1 Betaproteobacteria bacterium
ATCTGGGTCAGCAATTCACGACGGCGCGGACTGCGCGAAGCGAGATAAATACGCATCATCCCTCCCGGTGGTAAGGGTGGTTTTTCAGGACGCTGACCGCACGATAAAGCTGTTCGCAGAGCAGCAGCCGGGCCATGCCATGCGGCAAGGTCAGGCTGGAAAGGCGCAGACGATCGTCGGCCTGTTGCTTGAACTCTTCATCGAGACCATCGGCCCCGCCGATCAGCAGCGCCACGTCGCGCCCGTCGAGCATCCAGGCTTCAAGGCGTTTAGCCAGCTTGAGCGTGGTCAGGTCGTCACCCTTTTCATCAAGCACGACAATGCGGCTGCCGCTGGCCAGGGCTTCGCGGATGCGGCCCTTTTCAGCTGACAGCAATTGCTCGCGGGTCTTGGAGCCGCGCGGTTCAGGCTTGATTTCGGTGACGCTGGCCGGCAGTTCGCGCGGCATGCGCTTGAGGTACTCGGCGCAGCCTTCGCTGACCCAGGCGGGCTGGCGATGACCGACGGCGAGGATGGCCAGCTTCATTCGCCGGCGGCCTGCTCCGCCTGCTGCTTGCGACGCTGGGCCGGGGTGACCTGCCACAGCTCTTCGAGGTTGTAATAGGCACGAACCGAGGGCTGCATGACATGGACGACGATATCGCCGATATCGACCAGCACCCACTCGCCGGCATCCTCGCCTTCGACCGAGACGATCTCGCCGCCGGCTTCGCGTATCTTGTCCTGAACGTTGCGGGCCAGCGCCTTGACCTGGCGGTTGGAGTCGCCGCTGGCGATGACCAGGCGATCAAACAGCGAGGTCAGCTTGGTGGTGTTGATGACTTCTATGTCCTTGCCCTTGATGTCTTCGAGGGCGTTGACGACGATTTTTTGCAGCTTGCGGATGTCCATCAGGCGTTTCTGTAGAGAGAGTGAATTTGAATATAGTCGAGAACGTCGTCTGGCAGCAAATAGCGGGCAGACAGGCCATTGGCCAGCAACTTGCGAATTTGCGTCGCTGAAATGGCCAGTTGCGTCATGGCAAACGTGACAATGCCGCCATGCGGGCTTGTTCTCAGTGCTGAGGCGTCGGCCAGTCGACGCGCATTGAACTCAGCGGCCAGCGCATGTGGCAGGCTGGCCATTTCGACCGGAAAGCCCGGCCGGTGGGAGACAGCGACATGCGCCAAGGCGAAAACGTCGCGCCAGCGATGCCAGGTGCTGAGTCCAGCGAAGGCATCGGCGCCAACTAACAAGACCAGTTGCTGTCGATCACCCAGTTCCCGGCGCAGGCGTTCCAGCGTATGGACCGTGTAACTGGGTTCGCTCGCCTCGACCTCGCTGGCATCGACAAAAAACTGCGGGTTGCCAGCCGTCGCCCGGCGCACCATGTCCAGACGTTGCCCAGCCGTAACCTGCGGAATGCCCCGATGCGGCGGCTGCCCAGCCGGAATCCAGCGCACTCCGCCGAGTGCCAGATGGGCGATGGCCTCCTCGGCCAGCCGCAGGTGGCCAAAGTGCACGGGATCGAAGGTTCCGCCGAACAGGCCTAGAGGTTCAGACAATTTCGGAAATACCGAAGATGTCACGATAGCTGGCATAGAAGCTGGCGAAGATGATCGGTGCGACCACCAAAACCATGGGCAGGGTAATAATGGCCGTCACCAGACTGGCGGCACCAGGCAAGGCGAGGAGCAAGATGCCGAGCAGCACACCTGGCAAGACGCCAGCCACGATCAGTAGGCCCAGACCATAAGTCAGGAAGGGTCGCCAGTTCATCCAGCAAGCCACGAAGCTGAAAAACAGAGAGCGGCCAACGCTGAGCCGGTGCCAGGAAGCAAGGACCGGGGCAAACCACCAAGCCATCAAGACCGGGGTCATGAGCAGGATGACGAAAAGAGCCGAGAGCAGAAAATCGGCATCCTCTACCATCGCCCGCTCGTTGCGGTTGCTGGCCAGCATGAAACGCATCAGGTCGCCGCCATCGACCAGCGACGACAGCCCCAGTATTCCCAATGTGCATGCCAAGTAGAGCGCACCCAATATAGCCAGCGTACGGCCATTCTCCTTCAGGCTACCATACAGCGTCTGCAGACCGATCGGCTGGCCACGTTCGAGGTTGCGCGCTGCCTGCATCAGGCCGACCGAAAGACCGGGAATGGCCAACGAAGCAAGCACCACCCCGATATAAGGCACGATGTTCAAAAATAGCACGGTAAACCAGTAGGCGACGACTAACATACCGAGCATGATGGGATTACGCCGGAAAATGGCGAAACCGCCCATGATCCATTGCCAGCCAGCCGCTGGCGGCAGTGTCTGAGCTCTCACCGTCAGCTACCCATGAAAATGTCGCGATACGACGCGTAAACTGCGCCGGAGAACACCGGCAGCAACAGCAACAGGCCCATGCCCACCGGCAGCATGGCAAAGAATAGAGCGACGACTAGGAACACGCCGAAGATGCACATTGGCAACCAATTCTTGGCACCCGCCGAGAAGCTGGCCTTCATCGCATCCAGCGGCTTCATGTCATGGAAGAAAACCAGGGCCGGGGCATACCAGGTGGCCATGATGACGGGAATGGACAGGACGAGCACTAGCAGGCCGGCCAACATAACCCCGCCCAGCGCAAAGCCAAAACCGGCGACCCTCCCGGTCACTGCACCACCCAATACGCCACCGCTGACCAGCAGGAAGGCGAGGAAAGCAATACCAAATACACCAACCGCAAAGAAAACACCGACCATGACCAATTCCCCGGCACCGTGGCGGAAACCGGCGAATAGATCGGCAATCTCTGCCTCCTCACCATCGGCAATATGGCGACAAATACGGAACATGCCTGCACCGAATAGCGGCACCAACAGGTGAGCAGCAATCTGCCCGAACAGCGGCACGATGGAAATAGCCATCAGGATAATCAGTAGCAGGACCGTCGTGCCGATCCAGATGCCGGGATTGACCAGGAACATGGCCCAGCCCTGGCGCAGCCAGTCGAAGCAGGCACCAGGGTCGACCTCGCGGCTTTCGCCGGTAAAGCGCACCGGAGCCATCGGAAATACAGGAGTTTCGTTCATGCGCGGATGCTAACGGGGGAGCGCGGCCGGAGCAAGGCGAAAACGTGCTAAAAGCTGGCGAAAATCGTCGGGATTCTTGATCGTTACCACTTCGCCCAGGCGCGGACGGTGCCGCACCTCGAGACGGAGCAACCAGAAGCGCAGAGCAGCAGCGCGTCGCATAGCTGGCCAAGCCTGCCTCTCCGTTTCGACGAGCGGGCGGACGCTAGTATAGCCACTGATCAAGGCCGCCAGCGCCGCATCATCCGCACACCAGTCGTTGGCGACAACTGCCAGATCGAACAGCCAGACATCCTCGCCGGCAAAGTAGAAATCGAGCACGCCGCTCAGTTGCCCGTGGCTATCCCACAGCACATTGTCGCGAAAGAGATCGGCATGGATGACACCACGCGGCAGTCCAGTCCAATCCTGCGCTGCCTGAAAAGCCAGTTCGTCAGCGAGCAGGACGGCTTCTTCAGGACTAAGCTGCGGTAACAGGCTGTTGCCGATCTGCTGCCGCCAGGCAGCCCCGCAGGGATTAGGTAGTGCATCGGGCATGTCAGCTGCAGCCTGGTGCAGACGCGCTAGCAGCTCACCAACGATACGGCAATGGCCGGTCGTCGCATTGTCTAGTGCGGCACCAGGCAAACAGCTCAGCAAAGCAGCCGGTTTTCCCGCCAGTGGCCGCCAGCGGCGCCCCTCGCCATCAACCAGCGGCTGTGGGCACGGCAGGCCGCTGTGGGCCAGTCGATCCTGCAAGGCGAGATAAAAATCGAGAGCTGTCGGTTCGAGGTTTTCGAAAAGGGTCAGGACAAAACGACCGCGCGCCGTCGTCACGAAATAATTGGAATTCTGTATGCCGGCGGCAATACCGGCATGGTCGACCAACTCACCCAGCTCTAGTGGCAGGAGCCAGGCTGCGAGTTCGTCCTGCCCGACAGGAGTGTAGACGGACAAGTGTTACCAGCTATGGATGACCCACATCGGTGGCTTGGTCGGATGCTGCTCGGGACCGGCATCAACCAGGATGCCGTCACCCTGGCGATCAACCAGATAGTAGGCCGGACCGACGGCCGGCGTGACCTTGACCATGTACAGCTTGCCCTTGATGCGGAATTCCTCGCGGGTTTCAGTCTCACGCTTGACGATGGTGACCTGCGGCTCAAGCGCCTCATCAAAAGCTTCCATGCCGGGCGGCGGTGGCGGCACCGCCGGCAGCGGCTGGAGATCGCCGTTCTGCGCCCAGACAGGCAGTGCGGTAAGCAGCAGGATGGGGAGAAGTCGGCGCATGATGGAATCCTCGGTTTCGATGCACTAAATTTTACAGGTTGAGCAGCATCTCGTGTTCGTTCGGCAACGGACCGAAGGGGCGGGCCTCGTAATGCTTGAAAATGGCCTCGACGACCTTTTCCGGTTCATCGATGAGCTGGATCAGGTTCATATCCTCGGCATCAACCATACCCTCGGCCACCAACCTATCTTTGAACCAGTCGATCATGCCGCCCCAAAATTCGGTGCACACGAGAATGAGCGGAATTTTACGTGCTTTGCCGGTCTGGATCAGGGTCAGCGCTTCCATCAATTCATCCAGCGTGCCAAAGCCACCGGGCATCACGACATAGGCGCTGGCAAAGCGGACGAACATGTATTTGCGGGCAAAAAAGTGACGGAAGGTCTGCGAGATGTCCTGGTAGGGATTGGACTTCTGCTCGTGCGGCAACTGGATGTTCAGACCCACCGACGGCGATTTGCCAAAAAATGCACCCTTGTTGGCCGCTTCCATGATGCCAGGCCCTCCCCCGGAAATGACCGAGAAACCGGAATCCGACAGTAGGCGGGACAATTGCTCGGTAAGCATGTAGTACTTCGACTCGGGGCGCACGCGGGCCGAACCGAACAAGGTCACGGCCGGCTTGATCGCCGCCAGACGTTCGGTCGCCTCGACGAACTCTGACATAATGCCGAAAATCCGCCAGGACTCGCGGGCCGTCGTATTTTTCAACAAGGCCTCGGTCTCCACACCCATCACCAGCTTATCGCTTTCCGTCACTTCGTATGCCTCTCTTGTTGTTGGTGGACGGTTCGTCCTATCTCTATCGCGCTTTCCACGCCCTGCCCGACCTGCGCAACAAGGCCGGCGAGCCGACTGGCGCCATCTACGGCGTCCTGAACATGCTACGTCGTCTGGAAAGCGACTACAAGGCGGACTACAAGGCCGTTGTCTTCGATCCCCGGGGCAAGACCTTCCGTGACGACTGGTATCCCGAGTACAAAGCACACCGGCCACCCATGCCGGATGACCTCGCCCGCCAGATCGAGCCCATCCACGCCGCCATTAAAGCTGCCGGATGGCCAGTGATCATGGTCGACGGCGTCGAGGCTGATGACGTGATCGGTACCCTAGCCACCCAGGCTGCCATAGCCGATATCGATACACTGATTTCGACCGGCGACAAAGATTTGACCCAGTTGGTCGGTCCAAAGATCCGTTGGTACAACACAATGAGCAACGAATTGCTCGACGCAGCCGGCGTTGAAGCGAAGTTCGGCGTTCCGCCCGAACGCATTGTCGATTACCTGGCCTTGGTCGGCGATGCCGTCGATGGCGTACCCGGTGTAGCGAAATGCGGCCCCAAAACGGCCGTCAAATGGCTGACCCAGTACGGAACTCTGGACAATCTGGTGGCCAATGCTGCCGATGTTTCCGGCGTCGTTGGCCAGAATCTGCGCGACCACCTCGGTTTCCTGCCGCTGGGCAAGAAATTGGTGACGGTAGTCTGCGACCTGC
>JAGWUW010000004.1 GCA_028868235.1 Betaproteobacteria bacterium
GCCGGCGTCATCACCATCCTCAAGCAGTGGCTGCAGGACTGGCTGCCGCAATTGCTCGGCCAGAGCGGCAATTTCGAGATCATCGTCTTTGGTATCGCCATGGTGCTGATCCTGCAGAAAGCGCGCGCCGGGCTGTGGCCGGTGATCATGCGTCTGCTGCCATCCCGGGCCATCGCTCGCGACGTACCGCAGGGCGAGGCCCTGCCCAAGCGCCAGCCGAGCACCAACGGCGCCTTGCTGCTGGAGGCCAGTGAGGTCACCAAGCGTTTCGGCGGCCTGGTCGCCAATAACAACATGAGCCTGACCGTGCAAGCGGGTGAAGTCATGGCCCTGATCGGCCCGAACGGCGCCGGCAAAAGCACCATGTTCAACTGCATCTCGGCGGTCAATCCGGCCACCGAAGGCAAGATCGCCTTCCTTGGCGAATCGACGACTGGCCTCGCCGCCCGCGACATCGCCAAACGCGGCATGAGCCGGACCTTCCAGCACGTCCGCCTGCTCGGCAACATGAGCGTGCTGGAAAACGTCGCCATCGGCGCCCACCTGCGCGGCAGCAAGGGCGCGCTGGCGGCTGCGCTGCGTCTCGATCGTGCCGAGGAAAATCGCTTGCTGGCCGAAGCGGCTCGCCAGATCGAGCGCGTCGGCCTTGCCGAGCACATGTTTGATTCGGCGGGTAGCCTAGCTCTGGGCCAGCAGCGCATTGTCGAAATCGCTCGCGCCCTGGCTTCAGATCCCTGCCTGCTGCTTCTCGACGAACCGGCCGCCGGCCTGCGCTACCGCGAGAAACAGGCACTGGCCGAACTGCTGACCAAACTGCGCGCCGAGGGCATGGGCATCCTGCTCGTCGAGCACGATATGGATTTCGTCATGGGTTTGGCCGACCGCGTGGTAGTCATGGAATTCGGTGAGAAGATCGCCGAAGGTGTGCCGGAAGAAGTGCAAAAAGACTCGAAGGTTCTCGAAGCCTACCTCGGGGGAGTCGAATAATGAGCATGACCCACTTGCACGACAACGAGGTCATTCTCGACGTCAAGAACCTGCGCGTCGCCTACGGCAAGGTCGAGGCCCTGCACGAAGTCAGCCTGACCATCCGCCGCGGCGAGATCGTCACCGTCATCGGCCCTAACGGCGCCGGCAAGACTACCCTGCTCTCAGCGCTGATGGGCCTGCTGCCGTCTGACGGCGACATCGTCTACATGGGGCAGGCGCAGCGCCAGGAACGCTCGGTCGAGCATCTGGTTCGCCATGGCATGACCCTGGTGCCGGAGAAGCGCGAGCTATTCGCCGAAATGAGCGTCGAGGACAACCTGCTGCTCGGTGCCTTCGACCGCTACCGCACTGGCCATCGCGACGAGATGGAGACCATGGACGAGGTCTTCGAACTGTTCCCGCGCCTGGAAGAGCGCCGTGCCCAGTTGGCCGGCACCCTATCTGGCGGCGAACGCCAGATGCTGGCCATGGGCCGCGCCCTGATGGCCAAGCCCAAGCTGCTCATGCTGGACGAACCCAGCCTTGGTCTGGCGCCGCTGATCATCAAGGAAATCTTCCGCACCATCTCGGCGCTGAAGGAAACGGGTGTCGCCATCCTGCTTGTCGAGCAGAATGCTCGCGCTGCGCTGCAGGTTTCCGACTACGGCTACGTGCTGGAAACCGGTGAGGTCAAGCTGGCCGGTCCAAGCAACGAACTGGCTGCCGACCCGCGCGTTATCGAAGCTTACCTCGGCCTCGGCCAGAAACACTGACGGAGCGACGCAGAAAAAGGAAAGGCCCGCTTGGCGGGCCTTTCGGCATTCAGAACGGTGAGTCTCAGCGCGGTCCGCGTTCGTCGTCATGCCGATGTTGCTCGTTCCCCCCTTGCGGAGCCGGTTGCGGGCGTGGTGGCTCGGCTCGTGGTTGCGGGGGCTGCTGGGAGGGCATGCGGACTTCCGGCGCTGGCCGCGGCACTTCCCGTTGCGGTGGGGGCATCACCGGGGCTGACGGCTGGACTTGCCTTTCCATGCGTGGCATGTCACGGGGTACCTCTCTTGGCATTTCCCTACGCTGTTCACGTTCCTGCATCTGGAGTGAGGGCTGCGGACGTTCATCGCGGCGTATCTCGGGAGCCGGCATTTCACGACGTGTCGGGTTGGGGGATGGCGTAGCCTCCTGTGGTCGAGGCATGTCGCGCATCTCCCGGCGCTGTTCGCGCTCCTGCGGGGCTTGAAGAGGCAGCGCTCGCTCCTCGCGGCGCATGTCCGGTGAGTTCGTCCCGACACCCGGACGGGTATCTTGTTGCCGGCGGAAGAATTCGCGGCGCGATTCGCTGGCTGTATCCCGGTTTGCATCCGGTGTGGCGGGACGCATGGGCTGTGTGGGGACAGCAGAATCGAGCGGACGCGCGCCGTTACGTGAGTCCGGGAAGATTGTTTCTGGCTGCCGGCGAGGCTGTTCAAGGGGGCTGCGACCAGACCCAGGATTCGGCATTTCCTGACGCGGCGCGGCCTGCCCCTCCATAGGCCGCCGAATCTCAGGGCGGTTGCCGCCAGCGTCGAGCGGTGACTGGCGGAATTGCGGCCGTTCGTTGTCCCGGGGCATTGTTTCAGATCGGTATGGCCCACGCTCCGGTGTCCCACTGCGTGAGAGGCCGTCGTGCGGACGCAGAGCTGCTGGCGTCGGTGCTAGCCATTGACTGCTTGGTGCTTGCCTGGCTTGGGGGGCGCGGCTGAGATCCTGGCGGTCGGGACGGCGCAGTTCACTGCTTGAAATCAAACGTCCTTCCCGCACGTGGCTACTCGGTACGATCGTAACGGCCTGCGGCATCGCGTGGTACGCATAGGCAGGTGGGGCCCCGCGCACGACCCGGTCGATGATGGTCACATTGCTGACTTGGGTGACGTTGATTTGCCGCACGTAATTCGGGCTGTAGCGATAAGCTGGCACATAAACTTCGCGAGGGGCGAGCGGGAACCAGCCGACGGCGGGGGCTGTGCCAAAACTGAAGCTGACGCTCCAGCCGGGGTCACCGACCCATCCGACCAATGCCGGTGCATAGACGGGGCGTGACACAAGGCGGCCCGGCACCCAGCCCCAACGTCCGGCAATCATCACCCAGCGGCCGTAATGGAAGGGGGCGAATCCCCATGGCGCCTGGTCGACCCAGGTCCAGCCCCACGGTGCGACCCAGGCCCAGCGACCAAAGCGGTAGGGGGCCCAATCATCAGCCACGGTACGCGGATACCAGACCGTGCCGTAATCGCTGGTGTTGCGCCAGTCGCCGTAGGCATCGAGATCCTGATAGCCGGTCATGTATGGAGATACGTAGCGGCGGGCCGGGCCGGCCAGCGAAGCATTTTCGCGATTGGCGACCCATTGATCGAAGGCATCGTAGCCCCGGGCGGCATCGAGCTGTTCACGGCCATCACTGGTGAGGATCGCCATCTGGCCGGCCGCCACGGGGACGATGCGCTGGCCGTTATCGAAAGTGGCTCGACCGGCCTGGACCACCAATTCGCTGCGCTCGGCATAGACGTTGAGACGATAGCGACCCGGAGTCAGGAAGCGTACCGTGCCATCGGGTGTCGTTACCTGCGTATCATAGGTCTGGTCACGGTCAAGTACGCTGATGACCAAGCTGCCGCCATTCAGGTGGGCGTCGACCTGGCGGTCATCGACTAGCGGAAACTCAACCTGGCTGTCGCCACCTAAGCGGTAGGCCGTCGAGCCTATCCATACCTCGGCTCGCCCATGACGGCCGCTTTCGAGAATGGCTCCGCTGCTCACCGGCCAGTTGAGCGTCGCGGGTCCGCCTTCATCGCGACGGTCAACCCGGAAGCCGACTTCGCCGTCGAGATAGGACACCCGTCCAACACGGCTAGGGGGATCGATCTGGGCCAAGGCAGGCAAGGCGACAAGTAGAATGGCAGCAAGGAAAATTCGGTGCAGGAATTTGAGCATCTCGGACTCCCGGAAATGGGGCGGGCCTGCACTATAGGCAGGCCGATAAACAATCAACGCGGCAGCGCATTAAAAGGATGAACGGCTGGGCGGTGAAATGGTTTCAAAATGTTGCGGCCCAGGTTGCGTAAGCTTCAGGTGTTGTCGGTGGCGATACCGTATTTCTTTGCCACCGTCATGTACAAGTGTCGAGCCGAGGCCACTTTGGCACTCTTGCGATCCTTGCGTTGGGCGCGTTGCAGATAACCGAGCGCCCGCGCGGCCAGGTCGTTGTCCCACCCTTTTTGGTCCATCAGGGTATAGATAGCCTTGGCCGCGTTGACGAGAAATTGCAAGTTGGGCACTTGCTCGGCAGCCTGGATCAGGAGTTGGACGGCACCGAGCAGATCGCCGCTACGCGCGGCCATGACACCACGGTTGTTCAGTTCGACAATTTCCTTGCCTACCTCGTCGAGGATCGCTTTGCCGGCATCTGCCCGCCCGGTCCGCTCGAACACCTGGGTGATATGGCCGATCAGATGCGGGTCCTCGTGATTCTCGGCCGCCACTTGGCGCATGATGCGGGCGCCCTCGCCCTCCTTGCCGGTAGCGTAGCAGGCATGGGCCAGATCGACGGCCAGGCGTTGCGAAAGATGCTTGCCCTTTTCCGTCGCCTCGGCTGCGGCCTGGCGCTGCAGTTCCAAGGCTTGATCGACCAGGTTCTGCGCCTTATCTTCGGCGCCTTCGGCGTGCAGACAGAGGCTTTCGGTGACCAGGGCGGCCAGTTCCGCCTGCTTGTCCCCGCGCCATTCGCGCTTCATTTCTGCAGCAATCTTGCGCGAGCCTTCGATCTGGCCACGCTCGACCAGCACGCGGGAGAGGTTGGCGAAATCGTCCACCGTGCGCAGGCTGGATCCCTTGCTGCGCTCGATGACCTTGCCGTAGGCCTTTTCGGCGGTCAGCATATCGTTGTTGCGTACCGCCACGTCGCCGACCATGCGCTGGCGCAGGGTATTGTGCGGTGAGGCGTCGGCTGCTCGCTGGAGGGCGCGCTGCGCATCTTCCAAGCGCCCTTGTGCTTCATGCACCGAAGCCAGAAAATCATAAGCCGACAGGAAATCCGGTGCTTCCTGGATGACCTGTTCGGCGAGCTGTTCGGCCTCGTCGAGTGCGTCCCGGTCGCGTAGTGCCATGGCCAGACCCATCTTGGCCCACGGTACGACACGCCCTTCCAGCACGCGACGGAAGACCTCCTCGGCCTCGCGCGTCTTGCCCAGTTGGTGCAGCAGTTCCCCCTTGAAGCGCAGGGCATCGTACATGTATGAGGGTTGTTGCTGGATAACCCGATCGCAGGCAGCGATGGCCTCCTGCAGAGCTCCGCGTTCGATCTGCTCGTAAATCCGGTGCAGGATGTGTTTCTTGTAGATGACCTTGACCAGACGGCTTTGCAATTGGTCGGCGGTAAAAGGTTTGATCAGATAATCGTCCGGCGCCAGTTCGGCCAGCGCCACGACATTGGTGTAGCTGCGCTCACTGGTGATGATCATGTACACCGTCGATAGCGGAATCAGGTGGGCGTGGCGTAATTCTTCGAGCAACTGCTGGCCGTCGCGGCCATCGTCGAGAACGAAATCGGACAGGATGATGTCGAAGCGGTTGCCCTTGACCTGGCGGATCACCTCGGCCGAATTGCCTGCCCCATGCACGGCCGTTACCCCGAGTGCCCCAAGCATCAGGCGAAGCGAATCGCGCGCCGGCGGATGACGGTCGACAATCAGGACGCGCTTCTTGGTCAGCGATTGCTGCAGAACGAGCAGCATCTCCTCGCTGTCGAGCGCGCCGACCCCCTTGGCTGGAGTGGTGTTCATGCTGGCAAATTACTTGAGTTCGCCTGACGGGGCAAGCCATTCGGCATGTCCGTACCAGCGGATACTGCCCGGCATCGGCCTAAAATCCGGCTGTCGGCCGGTATGGAAGTTGGCCTGAGCGGCACATTTCCGGCTTATGGGGCTGGCTGACTAAAGCCCTGCCGGCGATCCCAGTCGACGTAGAACAGGCGCGTCTGTTCGGCGGAAAAGGCGAAGCGCCGTTGACCACCACTGGCGACGACGCTTTCGCCGGCCGAGAAATCGAGTTCCGGTTCACGGCCTGTCCGGTTGTTGACGATCAGTGGTAGGCCGGTTTCGGCGCTACGTCGTTCCCAGGCCTCGCCAGGTCCCATGCCTTCGACTGGCGGCCAGGCAGAGGGGGCGAGCAGGATGGCGGCCCCCTGCTCGCGGAGGCGGGCTGCCGGTTCAGGCCAGTAGGTATCGGCGCAGATCAGCACTCCGACGGGAATCCCATCGATGACGAAGGGGGAGCTACCTGCGCCTGCCGTGGACCAGCTTTCGACGCTGCCGATCGGGCGCTGCTTCCGGTAGGTGCCGCGTAGGGAGCCGTCCCGGTCAATAACGGCGACGCTATTGTGCAGCTTATCGCTTTGGGCATCGCGCTCGGCAAAGCCGATAAAGAGCGCCACGTGGTTGTCGCGAGCGATGGCCGACAGCTTGCTTATCCAGGCATCGGGATAAGGCGCAATCCAGTTGGTGCCGATGCGCTTGGCGAAGTTGTAGCCAGTTTCGGCCAGCTCGGGGGTAACAATCCAGTCGGCGCCTTGTCCGACGGCCTCGCGGATGCCGGCCTCGATGCGGCTGCGGTTACCGGCGATGTCGCCGGGCACCGCATCCAGGTGCAGGAGGGCGAAGCGCAGTGCGTCCGGTGCTTTGGGCGGAGTTCTGGTGGTGGTCAGAAAACGCTGGCTGCCGGGCAGGAAGAGTCCGTTTTGCTTGCCCAAGGCTGCGATCACCGCTTCATAGCTGCTCTTGCCGATAAGTTCCCCGATCCGGCTGTGACCGCCAGTATAGCTAGCCTGCGTGCCCTGCGTGCCGGAAACGACAATGATGCTGTCCGTACCGGTTCCTGTCGCCTGCACGCTCGGTGTGTAGGTGCTGGGGACATTGAGATCCTGCAGGGCGGCCGTCTTGCCCTCGGTGACGGTGATCAGGGCACGGGCCAGTGCGGCATCGGTGAGCCGAATATTGGTTAGCACCAAGATGTTGATGGTGCCAGCCGGTTCGTGACCCTCGATGTAAGTGCCGGCATCGACGCCGGTCCGGATGGCGTTGGACTTGGTGCCGGCGGTGGCTAGCACGGTGACGGTGAGCGGGCCGTGGTGCCGGGTGACTATCGCCAGATTGTCCATGTCGGCTGCGGTGGCCATGTGGGCGACAGCTGATTTATCGAGTTGGAGCTGTCGGGCGGTCTCGGTGTGCACGTATTCGCCATAGGCCTTGCCGCTGCGGCCATCTCGCCCCATGAATTCGATGCCCAGCTTGTACCAGAGTTGCGGGTGGCTGGCGTGGTTCAACGCGGCGCGGGCATCGAGCAGGCCATCGGAGGTCGACAGCGTGCGCCGTGCCTCGGGGAAGCGGACAACCAGCCGTTTTTCCCAGTAGCCATCTCGTTCGCTGCGCAAAATCTGCACTTCGGCCCCGACATCGGCCGGGATGTCGATATCCTCCGCCCGCGCGACAGCCGACAGGAAAAGCAGGCTGCACAGCGCGAGGCGGCTGAAGGCGTTCATCTACCCGTGCTCAGAATTCGAGGCCGGGCATGGCCTTGATACCACTCTGGAAGGCATGTTTTTCCATGCCGATGTCACTCACCGTATCGGCCGTATCGCGCAGGGTTTGCGGCGCGGCACGACCGGTGATGATGACGTGCTGCATATGCGGTCGGGAAAGCAGCTTGGCGATGACGGCATCAAGGTCGAGCCAGCCGTACTTGAAGGCATAGGTCATTTCGTCGAGCACGACGAGACCGATGTCCGGATCGTTCAAATGGCCGCAAGCGACCTCCCAGGCAGCCTGCGCAGCCTTGGCGTCGCGTTCTTTGTCCTGGGTTTCCCAGGTGAAGCCTTCGCCACCAACGTGCCAGGCGACGTTTGTCTGCTGGCGGAAGAAGGCCTCCTCGCCGGTGTCCGAGCGGCCTTTGACGAACTGGACGACGCCGACCTTCAGGCCATGCCCCAAAGCCCGGGCAACGACCCCGAAAGCAGCGCTCGACTTACCCTTGCCGTTGCCGGTGTTGATCACCAGCACGCCACGCTCTTCCTGTGAGGCGGCGATCTTGCTGTCGACAACAGCTTTTTTCTTCTGCATGCGTTGTTCGTGAGTAACGGTCATTTTTTCTATTCCGGAATGAAGCAGCGATGGCCACGGTCTTCGATCTGCCGCAGCCCATAGCCGTAGAGTTCTGACAGCGTTGCCGCTGTCAGAATGTTGTCCACCGGCCCCATTTCGGTACGTCCGTCGCCGTAGACCAGCAAGGCATGGTCGCAAAAGCGGTGGGCGAGAGCTGGGTCATGGAGGACCATGACGACACCGGCGCCATCGTTGCGAGCCGTGCCGGCGAACAATTCGAGGGCGGCCATCTGGTGGTTGAGGTCGAGATGGGATAACGGTTCGTCGAGCAGGTAGAGCGGTGCCGCCTGAGTGAGTAACGTAGCGATAGCCAGGCGCTGGCGCTCACCACCTGACAGGGTGTGGATCTGGCGCGCTTCCATGCCGGCCATGCCGACCGCGCGTAATGCGCTACGCGCCAGTTCGGCGTCCTGGGCGCTTTCCCAGTCCCAGCGGCCGAGGTGAGGGTGACGTCCGGTCAGCGCGGTATCCAGCACGGTTGAGCCGAACGGGTCACTCTGAAACTGGCCTAGCCATCCCCGGCGCAGTGCCGCCTGGCGTGCTGGGAGCAGGGCCGCATCCTCACCGTCGAGCAGCACGGCTCCGTCTGCCGGCTTGCGCAGGCCGGCCAGGGTGTTCAACAAGGTCGATTTGCCGGCGCCATTGCGGCCGAGGATGGCGAGCCGCTGACCAGCGAGCACGGCGAGGTCGAGACGCTCAATGATCGTCTGGTCACCTATCGTTACGCGTAGTTGCCGCGCTTCGAGCAGGGGGCGGGTCATTTCGGTTGCCTCGACAGCAGGAAGAGAAAAACCGGCACACCGATCAGTGCCGTCAGGACACCGACCGGCAACTGCTGTGGCGCAATCAGAATACGGGCCAAGGTATCGGCCAGTACGAGTAGCGAACCACCGGCCAGCACAGAGGCTGGCAGAAGCAGGCGCTGGTCGTTTCCGGTAGCGAGGCGTACCAGATGCGGGACAACCAGTCCGACGAAGCCGATCGAGCCGGCCGTAGTTACCGAAGCTGCCGTGGCCAGCGAGGCGAGCAGGTAGATCGCATAGCGCAGCCTGTCTACCGCTACGCCCAGTGCTTGGGCTTGCATCATGCCCCGCGACAGCAGGTTCAGCTCGCGGGCGAAGGGCATGGCGAGAGCCAGTGCTACGCCCAGCACAAGCAGTGCCGGCCACCACTGTGCGCTCTGGCCTAGGTCGCCCATCAGCCAGAACAGCATGCCGCGCAGCTTGTGCTCCTCAGCGATAGCCAGCATCAGTGCGACCAGGGCACCGCAGCCGGCGGCGACGATGATGCCGGTGAGCAACAGGCGGGTCTGCGTCCAACTGCCGTCACCGTGCGCCAGCCCGAAGACGATGAACATGGCACCGAGCGCCCCGGCGAAAGCCAATCCGTCGATACCAAGTGCCGGCAGGCCGATCAAAATGGCGAACATCGCCCCGACCCCTGCCCCACCGGAAATACCCAGTACGTAAGGGTCGGCCAGCGGGTTGCGCAACAGTACCTGCATCAACGCGCCGGCCAGCGCCAGCAAGCCACCGCAGGCAAAGCCTGCGATGGCACGCGGCAGTCGTAATTGCAGCACGACCTCGCCACCTCCGCCATCGTGGCCGAGTAGGGCAGAGAAGACGTCGGCGTAGGACACCTTGAAGCTGCCCACCGTCAACGCAAACCCGAAGCTCGTCACAGATAGCAAAACGAGGCCGGCGAGAATCAGGAAGGCGCGCTGACGGGTGGGCATGAGACTCCGGTCAGAAGGTGTATCGGCCGGTCACGAACAATGCCCGACCATCGGCAGGATAGTAGTACGTATCGTTTCTGTATGCCGAATAGCCAGCGAAGGGCGAGTACTTGCGGTCGGTGACGTTCATCAGTTTGGCGCTCACTTGCCACGGCTTGAAGTCCCAGGTCGCTTGCAAGTCAAGCGTTGTATAGGAGCCGAGTGTGCCATGCGTGTTATCGAAGTCGCTGCCGTAGCGGCGGTCTCCAGTATAGTGCAGCAAGGCAGAGTAGGTCCCGATGCTGCCGGTGTTCAAGATGGCTTGTAGATTCCCTTGATGGCGGGGAATAAGCGGTACAGCCTTGTCTATATATGCGCCCTCACGGAACTTCGCATCAATGTAGGCATAGCTAGTTTTCAGCATGAGTATGGAGTTGACCTTCCAGTCCCCTTCAATTTCCATGCCGTCGCGCCGAGTGGGGGCGAAGTTGGTGTTGGCGAACAAGGCCCCGTCATAGCCAATCTCGTCCGTCAGATCAAGACGGTAGAGCGATGCCCGCAAAGAAGTTGCTGAGCCGTTAACCTGTCCCCCAATTTCGTGGATCGTTCCGTGTTGCGGACGAAGGTCACCGGCATAAACTGGTGTGCCGAAGGCATCCGATCCAAAGAGTTCATCGGTATTTGCAAAGCGGAAAGTTGTTCCAGTTTTGCCGAAAACTCTCCAAGTGTCAGCGGCATAGGTGATACCGACGTCGTAGGCACTTTGTGTACGAGTTGAGCTTCCCGACATGGCAGGAGAAAGCCAGGCTGCATAGGCATCCTGATTTGCCGACTGCTGGACAGTTTGCTCGCGGAAGCCGGTAGTTAGATTGAGCTTTGAGGTCAGGCCAGTCATGTTCTGGAGATACCATGCCGAACTGGTTTGTGATGCACCTTGATTCGGGCCGCCTCGGTTCACCGAATTTACATTACTGTCGTAATAATCAAAGCCAAGGACCGTATCGCTGCTCAAATTGCCGAGACCATGCTGCCAGCGGACACGCGGTGTGAATGAAACTGTATCGCGGGTGCGATCGCTAAAATAGGACGAATTGACATAGCTCGACTTGAGATTCTGATGATCGATGCCGACCTCAGCTTCGAAAGTGACTTCCTTGCTCCAGCGATAGCTAATGCCAGGACGGATACGGTAACCTTCTCGGTCCTGTGTGTCATAGGGCGTTGCGGTGCCCCGTGGATCGTTGCGATAGGCGGCACTGAGGCGATTTCCTGGGAGCCCGGCCGATTCGTGGTACACCGCATAGTCGGCAAAGAGTTCGCCGCTGCCTAGCCAGAGGCCTGCCCGACCACTGGCGATTTTCTGATCCTGCTGACTGTTTTTCCGATAGCCATCGGTCGACGCTTCGCTGGTAAAAAGGTTGGCGTATCCCGTTTCATTGCCACCACCAAATTCCCCACTAAGGCTTTGGTAGTCGTGGCTGCCGACGGTTGCTGCAATACTGGCTCGGGTCTTCCCTGATTTGTTGGTAACAATATTGATTACACCGCCGGTCGCGCCATCACCGTATAAAACTGAACCGGAACCTCGCACGATCTCGATGCGTTCGATACTAGACAGTGGAATGGCCGACCAGATAATACTTCCCATATCGACTGGGTTCATGCGCATACCATCAACCAGAACGAGTGTGTTGCTGGTTGCCGTCGATCCGAATCCGCGGATGTCTACGGTGGCATCCATTCCCAATGGGCCGTAGAGCGGGCGGCTCTCGATGCCAGCAACCGATTTGAGCAAGTCCGGAAGATTCGTCGCAGGTATGTTGCGCAGATCGCTGCGGGTTAGAACGGTTACGTTGGCCGGAATCTTCGGATCAGCCTCCGCAAAACGAGTGGCGGAAACGACCACGGTGTCCAATTCGTTGCTTTGTGCGTGAGTCTGAACGGTCAATACTGAAACGGCGGCCGCAATGGCGGCGCGGCGATGGATCGGATACATGATTTTCCTTTTCCCGACAGGCGTCCCCGCATGTCGGAAGAACATTGAAAAGGAAGTGCAAGGGTAGGAATTCGGTTGCATTAACTTGCACCACCACCCCGTGGCACTTCCGATGAGTGTCCCAGGCCGGTATCCGGGCTCACAAGTTTTGATGTATCGCCTTCCCAGGTGGTGACCCAGTGGCTGTGTGATACACCCGCACTTGCTTACCGTTGCGGGGGCAGCAGCGGAATGGTCTTTTTGGAGACGCACCGCTTTCCCGTTTAACTGCGCTTGGGGAATCCGTACGCAGCACCTGACACGGCGTGCATTCTACATTCATCTCTGCTGCAGTGCATCAGGCGATTCGCAGAGAAGTGCTATAAACCACTTTGAGAATAAAGGCTTAGTCCTTGACCATGCGGCGTTTTTAACTCTATAGTGCGCGCCATGAACGTCGAATTAGAAACGCTCGAAACCAAGATCGAACAGGTCATCGCCCTGGTTCACCAGTTGCGTGCCGAGAACGAGGTTTTGCGAAACCAGATGCTTGCGGCCGAGGCCGAGCGACTGCATCTGCGCCAGACGATGACTGCCGCCCGCGAGCGTCTCGAAGGCCTGATGGACAAGATTCCCGAGGATGTCTGAAATGAGTCTGGAGCCGAATTTCCTCGACGTGAAAATCATGGGCCGCGAATATCGTGTTGCCTGTGGGCCCGAAGAACGTGATGCCCTGCTGGCAGCCGTAGAAATGGTCGATGGCAAGATGCGCGATATCGCCCAGCGCACCAAGAACACCATTGCTGAGCGCGTTGCCGTGATGGCCGCTTTGAATATCGCTCACGAGCATCTTTCCGGCGCCTCGGGTGAGTCACAGAAAGAGTTTGCCGAAGCGGTTGATACTTCCGAAACGAAGCGTAGAATCGGAGACATGGGAGCGCGGCTGGATGCCGTGCTGGCACCCCAGCAACGTTTGGATATCTGATCCGAGCGTTGTTGGTGTCACCCGCCGAGTGTTCCCTGCGGTGTTTGTTAAGGCCATACATTCCTTGAACCAATGCTGATTGGCATCGGTTGCGGACCGTTGAAACCGTTGTTGTGCGCGCTCTCTATCGAGTGTGCCTGATGCGGGAGGAAAGCAGCCACTCTGAACCCCGGTTCAGGATGCCGGCCTGACGGCACTCGCGGGGACCAAATCCAACGGGTGGCAGATTCGTCTGCCACCCGTTTCCTTTTTAGAATGCGAGCAATGCAATATTGGCTGATGAAGTCGGAACCGGACGAGGTGTCGATCGACGATCTGGCACGGGCTGGAACCGTGCCTTGGTCCGGCGTGCGCAACTATCAGGCTCGCAATTTCATGCGTGACGCGATGCAGGTCGGCGATCTGGCCTTCTTTTATCACTCGGGTTGCGCCGAGCCCGGTATCGCCGGCATCTGCGAGGTCTGTTCGGAGCCGTATCCGGATGCTACCCAGTTCGATCCACACAGCGCCTACCATGATCCGAAGTCCGCACCGGACAAACCGCGCTGGTTGTTGCGGGATGTCCGTTTCGTGGGCAAAGGGCGCTATTTGCCGTTGGCTGAACTGCGTAGCTATGTGGAACTTGCTAACATGCGCCTCCTCGCGCGCGGTAACCGGCTGTCGATTACGCCGGTGACGGCCGAGGAGTGGGCTTTCATCAACCGCTTCATGGCAGAAAAATCATGACGATCTGGTGGCTAACCTATCCTCTGCTGGGAATTTTCGGCGGCTTCGTGGCCGGTTTGTTTGGCGTCGGTGGCGGCCTGACGCTGGTGCCATTCATGTACATGTTGTTCGCTGCGCAGCACTTTCCGCCGGAACATGTCATGCACCTTGCGCTAGGAACCTCGATGGCGACCATTGTTTTTACATCGATTTCCAGCATGCGCGCCCACCACGCGCATGGCGCCGTGCGTTGGGATATCGTGCGTCACTTGGCGCCAGGGCTTGTCCTCGGCACCTTCGGCGGGTCTCTGGTGGCTGGTCAGGTGCCGACCGGGCCGATGACGATGATTTTTGTCGTCATCGTCTATTACGCCTCGTTGCAAATGATGCTCGATTTCAAGCCGCACGCTCACCGACAACTTCCTGGGGCGGCCGGGCTGTTTGCCGCCGGCGGTGTCATTGGCGGCATTTCCAGTTTGGTGGCAGCGGGGGGCGGTTTTCTTTCGGTGCCGTTCATGCTGTTCTGCAATGTCGCTATCCACTCGGCGGTCGGCACCTCGTCGGCGCTCGGGTTTCCGATCGCCGTGGCGGGTGCTGTCGGCTACATCGTGGCAGGCTGGAAGGACACCGGTCTGCCGGCCTATACGCTAGGCTACGTCTATCTGCCGGCCTTCGTCGGCATTGTCACCATGAGCATCCTGATGGCGCCGGTCGGCGCCCGCCTGGCACACAAGCTGCCCGTCAAGAAACTAAAACGGGCTTTTGGCGGCTTTCTCGCGCTGCTTGCCACCAAGATGCTTTACAGCCTGATCGTCTGAGGCGCTTCAGGTTCCCGCCTTGAAGTCGCGCAACGTCGCGACCAAGTCAGCGAAGCGCTCTCCTTGTACTGTGACATGAGCGCGCAACAGGGCTGACGCCAAGTCGCCATCGCCCTTTGTGATGGCATCGACAATGGCCTGATGCTCATTGAACGACGTTGTCATCCGGTTGCGTACGCGCAACTGTAGTCGCCTGTAGGGACGCAGCCGGCGGTGCAGGGCTGTCGCCTGCTCCACCAGGAAACCATTATGGCTGGCTTCGTAGATGCGCTGATGGAAGACCTCATTGAGCTGGTAGTAAATGTCCGGTGTATTGGCATCGCGTGCCGCTTCGCAGGCGCTATGTGCTTCCTGCAGGGCAATCTGTTCTCCCGGCGTAATTCTGCGGGCGGCGAGACGCCCGCACATCGCCTCCAGTTCGGCCATCACCTCGAACATTTCACAGACACGGTCGGCGCCGATTTCCGGGACGGTTGCCCCGCGCCTTGGCCTGATCTCGATCAACCCGACCGAGGAGAGCTGGATCAAGGCTTCGCGCACAGGTGTTCGCGATACGCCGAAAGTATCCGCCAGTTCTTGTTCATCGAGGCGCGTACCGGGAGGATAAACGCCGGTGACGATACGCTCCTCGATCAGTTCACCGAGGCGTTCCGACTGGCGAGTAGCGGCGGGGATTTCGGCAGGGATGCTCACGATTGACATTCCAACGGGGGTGACGGTTCAATTATACGAAATTAGTTGACTAGTATTCAAGTGGCGCATATCTTGTATACATAACGGTGATTTTTGAACACAAATAAGAGAGCGGCATCCTGAAAAGTGGGTCAGCCAGCCAGTGAGGTTTCACCGTATTCGCTACTTGTTCATTTATCGGAGGAGACATCCATGAACGAAACACGGCGCAATATACTGAAAGGCCTGGCCACAGTGCCTGCACTGAGTCTGGCTCCCGGTCTACTGAGGGCGCAAGCAGCCGGCGAACTAAAGATTTCCCACCAGTTTCCCGGCGGCACTGCCACCGAGGGCGATTTCCGCGACCGCCTCTGCCGTCGCTTTGCAGCCGAGATTTCCAGACGTAGCAACGGCGCGATGAAAGGCACGGTCTATCCAGGATCGTCGCTGATGAAGACCAACGCACAGTTCAGCGCCGTCCGCAAAGGTGCTCTCGACATGACGCTGGTTCCCCTGTCTTACGCCGGTGGGGAGGTGCCGGAAACCAATATTGGCCTGATGCCGGGTATCGTTACTTCCTATGAGCAGGCAGTGAGTTGGAAGAAGGCTGAGATCGGCAAGGCGCTGGCCAACATCCTGGCCGACAAGGGTGTGCTGGTCGTTAGTTGGATCTGGCAGGCTGGCGGCGTCGCCAGCCGGGTCAAGCCGATCATCGAACCGGAAGATGCCAGGGGGTTGAAAGTGCGCGGCGGCAGTCGCGAGATGGACATGGTTCTGAAGCAGGCTGGGGCTACCGTGCTGACTCTTCCGTCGAACGAAATCTATGCGGCGATGCAGACCGGTGCGCTGGATGCGGCAATGACCTCGTCGACCAGCCTGATCTCCTTCCGTCTGGAAGAAGTCGGCAAGGCGCTGACGACCGGCCGAGGCAAAACCTACTGGTTCATGTTCGAACCGCTGCTGATGTCGCGCGCCGTCTTCGAGAAACTGCCCAAGACCCAGCAGGATCTGATCATGACTGTCGGTGCCGAGATGGAGGCCTATGCCTTGGAAGGTGCCAAGGCGGACGACCAGGCAGTTGCCGCGGTGTACCAGAAGGCCGGCGGTAAGGCTTATGACATGAACGAAGCGACCGTGAAAAAATGGCAGGCCATCGCCCGCGACACGGCATGGAAAGATTTTGCCGGCAAGAATGAGAGCTGCGCGCGCATCCTCAAGCTGGCCGAGGCGACGCTGTGAGCCACGGCTTCGAAATGGAGGGCGTCGTCAAGGCACCCGAAATCCCCGAAGAGGGCTTGCTGGGCGGGATCAATCGCTTGTTGCAGGGTTTGAATACGGCGATCATGTTCCTGTCGTCGATCGCGCTGCTGACCGCTTCGCTGATTCTGTGCAGCAGCGTCTTCCTGCGCTATTTCCTGAAGATCCCGACCGACTGGCAGGACGAGATGTCGGTCTTCCTGCTCGTCGGCGCCACCTTCATGTGCGCTGCCTACGTCCAGTCGCAGCGAGGCCACATCGGTATCGAGGCGCTGGCCGGCCTGCTGCCGCCGCCGATCAACAAGCTGCGGTTGATCTTCTGCGACTTGGTCTCTTTCCTGTTCTGCAGCTTCTTCTCCTGGAAATCGATGTTGCTGCTGCACGAAGCCTGGGTAGACGGGCAAACCACCTCGTCGTCGTGGGCGCCACCACTGTGGATTCCCTATGGCTTCATGACGCTCGGCATGACCCTGCTGTCGCTGCAGATCCTGCTGCAGCTGGTTGCCGGCATCGTTCGCAAGGAGAAGTAACATGGCCGAATCCACCATCGGTATTTTGTACGGGCTGGGTACCCTGGTCGTGATGTTCTCCGGCATCCCGATCGCCTTCGCCCTGGGCACCATCGCCGTGCTGTTTATGTTGATGTTCATGCCGGCGGCCGCCACCGACACGATCACCCAGAACGTGTTCGAGGAAATGGCAAACATCACATTGCTGTCCATTCCATTGTTCATCCTCAAGGGGGCCGCCATCGGTCGCTCGCGGGCCGGCGCCGACCTCTACTTGGCGATCCATGCCTGGATGCACAAGATTCCCGGTGGCCTTGGCATCGCCAACGTCTTCGCCTGTGCGCTGTTCGCGGCAATGGCCGGCTCCAGCCCGGCGACCTGCTCGGCCATCGGTGGCGCCGGCATTCCGGAAATGCGCTCCCGCGGCTATTCGCCCGGTTTTGCGGCCGGCATCATCGCCGCCGGCGGAACGTTGGGCATCCTGCTGCCGCCGTCTATCACCATGATTCTCTTCGCGGTGGCTGCCGAACAATCGCTGGGCCGCCTGTTCCTTGCCGGTATCGGGCCGGGCCTACTTCTGGTCGCTCTCTTCGCGGGTTATGCCGTGTTCCGCTTCAAGCTGGAATACAACGAGGCGCTCGACATCTGGCATTCCGGTGGCGCCAAGTCGGCCTATCTCGACGAAATGCGTATGACCCGGGCCGACAAGACCCGTATGTTGCCGCGCGTCATCCCCTTCGTGCTGCTGCTGATCGGTGTCATGGTCGCGTTGTATGGCGGCTATGCGACGCCGTCGGAAACTGCCGGCCTGGGCGGTATCCTGGCGCTGGCCCTGATCGCAATCATCTACGGCGTCTGGCGTCCTGCGCAGTTGAAGCCGATCCTAAATAGCACGCTCAAGGAATCGACGATGCTGATGTTCATCATCGGCATGTCGCTGCTCTACTCCTACGTGATGAGCTACCTGCACATCAGCCAGTCGGCCGCCGAGTGGATCGTCGCCATGCACCTGTCGAAGTGGCTGCTGCTCGCCGCGATCCTGGTCTTCGTCGTCGTGCTCGGCTTCTTCCTGCCGCCGGTGTCGATCATCCTGATGACCGCACCGATCATCCTGCCGCCGCTGAAAGCTGCCGGCTTCGACCTGATCTGGTTCGGCATCGTGATGACCGTGGTCATGGAAATGGGCCTCATCCACCCGCCGGTCGGCCTCAACATCTTCGTGATCAAGAACGTCGCGCCGGACATCCCGTTGAAGGACATCGTCTGGGGCGTGCTGCCCTTCGTCGGCCTGATGTTCCTCGCCGTGATCCTGCTCTGCGTCTTCCCGGGCATCGCGACCTGGCTGCCGGATGTGATCATGGGCGTGGCGAGCTGAGGAGGCGATGATCATGAATGCACCCCAGCATCGCCAATGGGATTCCTTGCGCCAGAGCCGTGCCCGCCGCCTCGAGCGAGCAGCCTCCCTCGGTTTTGGCAAGGAAATCCCGGTCGACCGTATCATCGACCTACTCGAAGCCGTCATCCAGCCCGGCGACCGCGTCTGCCTCGAAGGCAACAACCAGAAGCAGGCCGATTTCCTTTCCGAGTCGCTGGCCGACTGCGACCCGGCGCGCCTCCATGACCTCAGCCTGGTCCAGTCGGTGCTGGCGCTGCCCAGCCATGTGGACCTTTTCGAGCGCGGCCTCGCCAGCCGCCTCGACTTTTCTTTCAGCGGCCCGCAGGGCGCCCGGCTGGCCAAGCTGGTCCAGCAGCAGCGCATCGAGATCGGCGCCATCCACACCTATCTCGAACTATTCGGCCGCTACTTCCTCGACCTGACGCCGAACATCGCGCTGATCGCGGCGCAGGCGGCGGATGCCGACGGCAACCTCTACCTCGGCCCCAACACCGAGGACACGCCGGCCATCATCGAAGCCACTGCGTTCAAGGGCGGCATTGTCATCGCCCAGGTCAACGAGCGCCTCGACAAGCTGCCGCGTGTCGACGTGCCGGCCGACTGGGTCGATTTCACCGTGCTCGCACCGCGTCCGAACTACATCGAGCCGCTGTTCACCCGCGACCCGGCGCAGATCACCGAAGTGCAGGTTTTGATGGCGATGATGGCGATCAAGGGCATCTACGCCGAGTACGGCGTCACCCGGCTCAATCACGGCATCGGCTTTGACACCGCGGCGATCGAACTGCTGCTGCCGACCTACGCCGCCGACCTTGGCCTGAAGGGAAAGATCTGCACTCACTGGGCGCTGAACCCGCATCCGACGCTGATCCCGGCGATCGAATCGGGCTTCGTCCAGTCGGTGCATAGCTTTGGCTCGGAAGTCGGCATGGAAGCCTATGTCGCGGCCCGTTCCGACGTCTTCTTCACCGGCGCCGACGGCAGCATGCGTTCCAACCGGGCGTTCAGCCAGACCGCCGGGCTGTATGCCTGCGACATGTTCATCGGCTCGACCTTGCAGATGGACCTCGCCGGCAACAGTTCGACCGCCACGCTGGGCCGCATCACCGGCTTTGGCGGCGCCCCGAACATGGGCTCCGACCCGCACGGCCGACGCCATGCCAGTCCGGCCTGGCTGAAGGCCGGGCGCGAGGCGGCCGGGCCGAACGCGATCCGCGGCCGCAAGCTGGTCGTGCAGATGGTCGAGACCTTCCGCGAACACATGGCGCCGGTCTTCGTCGAGGAACTGGACGCCTGGAAACTGCAGAAAACGATGGGCGCCGAACTACCGCCGATCATGATCTACGGTGACGATGTCAGCCATATCGTGACCGAGGAGGGCATCGCCAACCTGCTGCTCTGTCGCACGCCGGAAGAGCGCGAACAGGCCATTCGCGGCGTCGCCGGCTTCACGCCAGTGGGCATGGCGCGCGACAAGCATGCTGTCGAGAACCTGCGCGACCGCGGCATCATCCGCCGTGCCGAAGACCTCGGCATCGACCCGCGTCAAGCCAGCCGCGACCTGCTCGCGGCCCGTTCCGTTAAAGACCTGGTGCGTTGGTCGGGCGGTCTCTACGCCCCCCCTTCCCGCTTCCGCAACTGGTGACCGCCATGGAAATTCTCGAATTCCGTTTTGACTCCACACCGGGTGCCCGGCCCAATCATCCCGCGCTGTGCGGAGTGGTTGGTTCCGGCAACCTCGAAATCCTTGTCCAGTCCGGGGAGCTGCCCGATTGTTGCCAGGTGCACATCAAGACCTCGGCGCGCGGTTTTGGCACGACCTGGCAGGCTGTTCTTGGCGATTTCGCCGCCAGCCACGCGGCTGGCGGCACCACCATCGCGATCAACGACATGGGAGCGACGCCGGCCGTCGTCTCGCTGCGCCTCGCCCAGGCGCTGGCCGAATATCAGGGAGGTGCCCAATGAGCCTGTCGCTCGCTTCCCGCCACAGCTGGTTCGAGGCCACCGCCCGCGCCCGCATCGCCGGCCTGCTCGATGCCGGCAGCTTCACCGAATGGCTGCCGCCGGCCGTCTCGCAGCCCAGCCCGCACCTGGCCCAGCTCGATCTGCCGGGTGCTTTCGACGACGGCGTGGTCGTCGGCTACGGTCAACTGGCCCAAAAGCTGATTTTCGTCATCGCCCAGGAAGGCCAGTTCATGGGCGGCGCCGTCGGTGAAATCCACGGTGCCAAGATCGTCGGGACTCTGCGCCGCGCGGCTGAAGAAAAACCGGCCGCCGTACTGTTCCTGATCGATTCGGGCGGCGTCCGCCTGCATGAGGCAAACGCCGGGCTGATCGCCATTTCTGAAATCATGCGCGCCGTGCTCGATGCCCGCGCCGCCGGTGTCCCAGTTGTCGCGCTGATTGGCGGTAGTTGCGGGGCCTTCGGTGGCATGGGGATCGTCGCCAAGCTGTGTTCAGCCATCGTCATTTCCGAGGAAGGGCGGCTGGCGCTGTCCGGGCCGGAGGTCATCGAGACGGTCATGGGTGTCGAGGAATTCGACTCGAAAGACCGGGCGCTGGTCTGGCGTGTCACCGGTGGCAAGCACCGCTACCTGATGGGCGACTGCGCCGTGCTGGTTGAGGACGACGTTGCTGCCTTCCGCAGCGGTGCGGCGGATTTCCTCGCCGCTTGGGACGAGCCTGTCCCTGGCATCGCCACGCTGCGCGCCCGGCAACGGGGGCTGGAAGCCCGGCTCGCCGCCTATGGCGCGCTATGCGACGGCCTCGACGTTTGGGCGGCGCTCGGCGTCGCGCAGCCGGAAAGCGTGCCGCTGCTCGACCGCGACAGTCTGGTCGCCCTCAAGGAAGGATTGCCGACATGAGTCTCAACGACATTCTCGATCGCCTGTTCCCGGCCGGCCATACGGTCAACGTCGCCAATTCGGTGATTACCGGCCACGCGCAGACGGTACAGGGCACGGTGGCCGTGCTCGGCACCACCGACGCGGCGGCCATCGATCACGCCATGGCGCTGGCGCTGGCCGATTTCGTGCTCGACACCGTCGAGCAGCATCCCGGCCGGCCTCTGGTCTTCCTGGTCGATACCAGTGGCCAGGCCCTGTCGCGCAGCCAGGAACTGCTCTGCCTGAACGGCTCGTTGGCCCACCTCGCCAGTTGCGTCGATCTGGCGCGCCGCCAGGGGCATCCCTCCATCGCGCTGGTCACCGCCAACGCGGTCAGCGGCGGCTTCCTGTCCTTCGGCCTGATGGCCGACCAAGCCTATGCGCTGGCCGATGCCCAAGTCCGGGTCATGGACCTGCGGGCGATGGCGCGGGTGACCAAGATCGCCCACGAACGTCTGGTCGAACTGGCCTCTACCTCGCCGATCTTTGCCCCCGGGGCTGACAGCTACGTACGCATGGGCGGGATCGTGGCGATCTGGGCGGGGCCGTCGGCCGAGCTGCTGGCAAGTGCGTTGGCCGATGCGGCCACGGCGCGTGCCGCCGGTGACCGGCGGCAGGCCGATGGACTGACCCGCGGCGGGCGTCTGCTGGCAGCGGGAATTGCCCAGGGTATCCGGAATTCGGCGGCCGGAGCCTGAGGTGACACGTCGTCACGACCTCGTCTATCTGCATCGTGCTGCCGCGTTCGTGACGCCCTGTGCGGAAACGGGCGATCCCTATTGGCTGGCCGCTTGCGACTGGATAGCAGCCGGCCGGCCGTTGGTCGCCGCTCGCCAGCCGACGGATGGTGAACGTCTGCGCCTCGGCTTGAGCCTACCCTCGGCATGGCAGCGAAAAAGGCTGTCTATCGAAGCCGACCGTGATGCCGTGGCTGCGGTCCGCCCGCCCATCGCGCTCGCTCAGTGCCTGTCCCGCTTGCCGGCAGCCCAGGCCGAAGTCCTGCAGCGCCTCGACGCCGGTGCCTCTGCCTGCGGGGTCCGCCTTGGCGTTTTTGGCTCGCTGGCCTGGGAGGCGTTGAGTGGTGAAAGCTACCGCCATGCCGAATCCGATATCGACCTGATTTGCGATATTGCCACGCCGGGGCAATTCAATGTCCTGATCGCCTTGCTGCCACTGGCGGCCGCTGCCTTGCCCTGCCGACTCGACGGCGAAATGCGCTTTCCCGATGGCGACGCCGTTGCCTGGCAGGAGATTGCCGCACAATGTCTGCAGCCGGCCGCACCGGTTCTGGTCAAGGGTCAGCAGAAAGTCGGGCTGCGCCCTGTGCGGGAACTCTTGGACTTGCTGGAAGAGGAACGCTGTGATGCTTGAGCGTATCGTTCCGCAACCGCACCGTCAGCCGCTGACTGCTCCACTGGCCGACCTGCCGTCTGCCCGCATCGGTCGTCTGGCCACCCGCAGCCTGTACCGCGAGGCGGCGCTGGCCCCTAAGCCCGGCCTGGTTTGTCCGGGCAGTCGGGGCAGCCATCGTGACATGGATTTCAGCACCTTTCTGCGCAGCCTGCAGTCCCTACGTCCGTATTTTCCAAGCATTGCCGCTTGCGGCCTGCGCCACCCGGCTTTTGCCCTTTTGCAGCGACTCGGTATCGAGGCCGAAGCAGCGATGCTGGCGGCGACCGGCGGCGTGAACACCCATCGCGGGGCAATTTTCAACCTCGGGCTGCTCTGCGCGGCGGCCGGTTGGCTGATTGCCGACGGCGAAATGCCGGGGGCGGCAGCAACTTGTGCGGTGGTGAAAAGCGTCTGGAGCAAGGAAATCCTTGCCGGGCTGGCGTCGCCGCCGGGTGCAGGACCGCTCAGCCATGGCCTGGCCGTCGCCCGTCGCTATGGAGCAGGCGGTGCCCGCGAGGAGGCGGCGACTGGCTTTCCTGCCGTGTTGGAGCTTGGCCTACCAGCCTATCGCCAAGTCCTGGCCATCACCGGCGACGGCGAGCTGGCAGCCGTGCAGGCACTGTTTGCGCTGATCGCCGAACTTGACGACACCAACCTGCTGTGGCGTGGAGGTCAGCAGGGCCTTGCCCACGGGCGGCGGGCGGCGGCCGGCTTTCTGGCAGCCGGTGGCGTGCTGGCCGGCAGCTGGCGCGAGCATGCGGCGGCGATCGACCGGGATTTCATCCGCAACAATCTCAGTCCCGGCGGCAGCGCAGACCTGCTTGGCGTGACCTTGTTCCTTGCCGAACTGGATCACGTGTGATGGGCGCATTCCAGCCTCCTCGCTGCTTCCCGAGAATCAGGTGGCCCTGAGATGCGCCTCGCCATTTTGTTCAGCGGCCAAGGTGGCCAAACTGCAGCCCACTGGCAACAGGTGCAGGCGGGTGTCGACGGTGAGTTGCGCAACGCGCTGGGGAAGGTGTTGCCAGAAATTACGGATTCGATGCTGACGGTCGCCCCGGAGCAACTGGCGAAAAACCCCATCGCTCAGCCGCTGATCTTCACTCAGCAGATGCTGCTCTGGGAACAATTGCGTAACCGCCTGCCACGACCGCCGACCTGCGCCGCCGGCTATTCGTTGGGTGAAATGGCTGCGTGTAGCGCAGCCGGTGCCTTTACGGCTACTGAAGGCATTGCTCTGTGCGCCGAACGGGCGGCGGCGATGGATGGCGCAGTTGCCGGCGAGCACGGCATGCTCGCCGTGCTCGGGCTGGACGATGCGCTGGTGGATTTGCTGGCTGCGCAGGCCGGGCTGGCCGTGGCCATCCGCAATGGGCCGCGCCATCTGGTCGTCGCCGGGCCGCGGGCTGGCATCGCGTTTGCGGCGGATCAGTTCGCCGCGGCTGGGGCCAGCCGGCTGGTCCAACTGGCTGTACGCACGCCGTCGCATACACCCTTGCTGGCCAGGGCTACCATCGAGTTCAAAAGAAGCCTGGATTTGCTGCCTGAATGCCGCCTGGCTTTTCCGGTGCTCAGCGCCGTCGACGCCACTCCGGCGTGGACAGCCCACACCGCGCTCGACGCGCTGGCCCGTCAGATCAGCGCGCCGCTTGACTGGGCGGCCTGCCTTCAGGCCGTGCGTGAAATGCAGCCCGATGCGGTACTCGAAATCGGACCTGGCAACGCACTGGCCAAGCTGTTTGGCGAACTGGCTCCGGAAATTCCAGTCCGCGCTTGCGATGATTTCCGTAGCATCGAAGGTATCGTGCGGTGGCTCGAGACCGGTAACTGGTAAGATTCATCAATTGCTAATATTGTACGATTCCTTAGCCACGTGATTCCTTTCGATGCCATTCCGGCCTATCTGCTGACTGGCGCTGTGGCCGGCTTTTTTGCTGGCCTGCTCGGCGTTGGTGGTGGTGTGGTGGTTGTTCCGGTGCTGACTGTGATCTTTGCTGGGCAGGGTTTTCCCGCCAACGAGGTGTTGCACCTTGCTCTCGGCACCTCGATGGCGACCATCCTGTTCACCTCGGTTTCCAGTCTACGCGCTCATCATGCCCATCAGGCGGTGTTGTGGCCGGTCATGCGCCAGCTGACACCGGGCATCCTGATCGGCACTCTGCTCGGAGCCCAGGTTGCGGCCTGGATTTCGTCGCGGGCGCTGTCGATATTTTTCGTCTCGTTCATGGTTATGGTGGCCTTCCAGATGGTTGCCAATCTGCGGCCGAAACCGACGCGTAGTCTGCCGGGCCGGGGAGGATTGTGCGTAGCCGGCGGGGTGATCGGCTCAATTGCCAGCCTGGCTGCCATGGGAGGTGGGGCGCTGACAGTGCCCTACCTGATCTGGTGCAACGTTCGTCCACATCAGGCGATCGGTACCTCAGCTGCGGTCGGCCTGCCCATCGCGTTCGGAGGCACCGTGGGCTATCTGTGGAATGGCTGGGGGCACCCTGAGTTGCCGAGCGGTAGCCTGGGTTTTCTCTATCTGCCTGCGCTGGGCGTCATCCTGGTGGCGAGCGTGCTCGCCGCCCCGATCGGTGCCCGCCTAGCGCATCGCTTGCCGGTCAAGGTGCTCAAGCGCGTGTTTGCCGGATTGTTGCTGATATTGTCCAGTAAGATGCTGTGGAGCCTTTACGGCTAACGCTCAGCCCCTCGGTTAACGGGCCTTGAATACCGGTTTGCGCTTTTCCAGGAAGGCGGCTAGCCCTTCCTTGTAATCCTCTGTGTCGAGGAAGGCGAATGAAGCGGCCTTTTCCTCGTCGGTGAGCGGCCGGCCGTCGAGTAGGCGGCGTATCCATTGCTTGTGCCAACCGGCAACCAGCGGGGCGCCGGCACAGATGCGGCGAGCGGTGGCATAGGCTTCGTCGGCGACCTGCCCGTCGGCCACGACCCGTGTCAGCAGACCTTTCTCGTAGGCCTCCCGGGCGCTCAGGATGCGTCCCTCAAGCAGTATTTCCTTGATCACCGCTGCTCCAACCAAGCGCAGCAGACCTTCCATTTCGCCGGGGTACATGGAGAAACCGAGGCGATTGATCGGCGCGCCGAAACGCGCGCTTTCCCCTGCAATCCGGAAATCGCATACGCCGGCGATTTCCAGTCCCCCGCCAATACAAGCGCCGCTGATAAGCGCCACCGTCGGATGCGGGCAGTCGGCGATAGCGTTAAGTGCCTTGGCAACCTCGCCATGGTAGTCCAAGGCCTGCGCCAGCGTGGCGCGACCGGTCACAAATTCCTCGAGATCGCCGCCGGCAGCAAAGGCTTGGTCACCAGCACCGCGCACGATGA
>JAGWUW010000183.1 GCA_028868235.1 Betaproteobacteria bacterium
GATGACGTCGGCATCCTGCTCAATGGCGCCCGATTCGCGCAAGTCGGACATCATCGGCCGCTTGTCTGTTCGCTCCTCAACTTTACGCGAGAGCTGAGACAATGCGACGATGGGTACCTGCAGTTCCTTGGCTAGGGACTTGATCGAACGGGAGATTTCCGAAACTTCCGTCGCCCGGTTCTCGCCTGCCTTATTGCCGCTCATCAGTTGGATGTAGTCTATGACCAACAGGCCAAGCTTCCCACCGTACTGTCGAGCCAGACGACGCGCCCGGGCGCGCAAGTTGGCGGGACTCAGGCCACCGGTTTCATCAATATAAATCGGTGCTTCGTGCAGTTTGCCAAGGGCGAACGACAGCTTCGACCACTCCTCGTCACTCATCCGACCGGTTCGTAAACTCTGTGAATTCAGGCGGCCGATCGAGGCCAGCATACGTGTCGCCAACTGAGCCCCCCCCATTTCCATTGAGAACACACCAACCGGCAAGCCAGAATCGACGGCGACGTTCTCGGCGATGTTCAGTGCAAATGCCGTCTTGCCCATCGACGGGCGCCCGGCAACGATGATTAGGTCGCCCGGCTGAAAACCCGAGGTCTTCTGGTCCAAGTCGATGAAGCCGGTCGGCACGCCGGTGATGTCTGAGGGATTGTCACGGTCATGCAATTCCTGGATGCGCTCGACGACCTGTGTGAGCAACGGATTGATGTGCACGAAACCTTCATTGTGCCCAGCGCCAGCCTCGGCAATCTTGAAAATTTTCGACTCTGCTTCGTCGAGCAGGGTTTCGGCATCTCGCCCGAGCGGATTCAGCGCATCGGCGGCTATCTCGTCGGCGGTCGCTACCAACTGGCGCAGCACGGCTCGTTCGCGGACGATCTCGGCATAGCGCTTGATGTTCGCAGCCGACGGCGTATTGGCCGCCAATTCTCCTAAATAAGCCAGGCCACCGGTCTGGTCGCCCTCACCTGCGCCATCCAAGGCCTCTGCTACCGTCACCACGTCGGCAGGCTTGGCTCTTTCCAGCAGGCTGCGAATCTGCCGGAAGATGCGCCGATGTTCGTCGCGGTAGAAATCGGTATCGGTGACCAAATCACCCATCCGGTCCCAGGCCTGATTGTCGAGCAACAGACCACCGAGCACCGATTGCTCAGCCTCGATGGAATGCGGCGGAACGCGCAGAGTGTCCAGCGTAGCGTCTGTGACTTTGGATTTGGGTTGGCGCTGATTCATGGCAGACAGTTTAAATTAAAAAGGCCCCGCATCTGCGGAGCCTTTTCGATGACAGCGGAACCGGAATTACTCGGCAGCGACGGTCACAGTGATGTTAGCCAGCACATCGGTGTGCAGGGCGATATCCAACGGGAACTCACCGATCGCCTTGAGCGGGCCTTCCGGCATGCGGACGGAAGCCTTGTCGACTTCGAACCCGGCAGCCTTCAGCGCTTCGGCGACGTCGGCGTTGCCAACGGAACCGAACAAACGGCCATCCATACCGGCCTTGCGGGCGACGGTGACGACAGTGCCGTTCATCTTGTCGGCAACAGCCTGGGCAGCAGCCAGCTTCTCGGCAGCAGCTTTTTCCAGTTCGGCACGGCGAGCTTCAAACTCGGCCATGGCAGCCGGTGTGGCACGCTTGGCCATGCGCTGCGGAATCAGGAAATTGCGGGCGTAGCCGTCCTTGACCTTGACGACATCGCCGAGGTTACCCAAGTTGACAACTTTTTCGAGCAGAATAATTTGCATGTTTCGTCTCCCCGAGAATTATTGATGGTTGTCGGTGTACGGCAGCAGGGCCAAGAAGCGGGCGCGCTTAATAGCAGTGCCCAGCTGACGCTGATAGCCGGCCTTGGTACCGGTCAGACGAGCCGGCATGATCTTGGCGTTTTCCTGGATGTATTCCTTCAGAACTTCAACATCCTTGTAGTCGATCTGTTCGACCTTTTCAGCCGTGAAGCGGCAGAACTTGCGACGCTTGAACAGGCCGCCGCCACGCTTCTTTTTCTTGTCGTCATCCTTCTTCTTGAAGAATCGAGCCATTTTCGTTTCCTTCCAAATATTCGAGTGTATTCACATGCAGCACAGGTACCCTGCTGTTGCGTCCTCTGGCAGCGAGAAATCCTGTCACCTTGAGTTGCCCGCCGAGCGGAGCAGCTTGCAGCCAACGGGCGTTTTCGCCCAGAGCCACGACAGCAATTTCGACCTCTACCAGACGCTGTGCACCGTTTTCGATCAGCGAGGAGTTATGTTGCAAACGCCCTTCACTGACCGGAATCCCGGCTGGCGTGTAGCGCAAGGCTTTGCGCTCGGCCAGTTGCCCGGAGATCGTGATGCAGTTCAGCAGTCAGCCCGTACCAATATGCTTAGGCAGCAGCCTGTTCTGCCGGGGCAGCATCGCCGCCGAGCAGGGACTTGGACTTCTCTTCCTTCATCATCGGGGACGGAGAGGTCACGGCAGCCTTCATCTTGACGGTCAGATGACGCAGAACGGCATCGTTGAACTTGAACGCGTGCTCGAGTTCGTTCAGCGTCTCGCCGTCGCACTCGATGTTCATCAGAACGTAGTGGGCCTTGTGGATCTTCTGGATCGGGTAAGCCAGTTGACGGCGGCCCCAGTCTTCCAGACGATGGATCGAACCGCCCTTGGCAGTCACGATGGAGCGATAGCGCTCGACCATGCCGGGCACTTGTTCGCTTTGGTCCGGATGGACGATAAAGCAGATTTCGTAATGGCGCATGCAAACTCCTTTTGGGATGAACCCCCCGCCATGCGTTTGCGGTAGGGCAAGGTTGAAAAGCCCGCGATTATAACAACATTCGTGGGCTTTGGGAGAAACGGCGACGGCTTATTTTTAGAAACTGTCGTCGGCAATTTCCAGTGCACCAGCTGCACCAGCCACCACAGATTCGGCTAGGCCGGAAGCCTGGGTCAGAAAATGATCGGCGAAGAAACGTGTCGTCGCCAGCTTGGCTGTCCAGAATGGATCGCTGTCTCCCGCTGCGATGCGCGCCCGAGCGATGACTGCGGCACGTCCCATTTGCCAACCTCCGGCGACAATGCCAAGCAAGAATAGAAACGGTACAGCACCGGCATGCGCCGCCTTTGGATCGTCCTTGAAGTTGGCGACAATCCAGTCGACCACCTTGTCCACGGAATCAATCCCGGCCTGCAAGCGGGCGCCAATACTCGCCAAATCGCCATTCAGTTTCCCCGCATCAGCCCGCATGTCGGCGATCACCGCCTTGATAGTGGCACCCTGCTCGCGAGCAATCTTGCGACCGATCAGGTCGTTAGCCTGGATCGCTGTCGTGCCTTCGTAGATGGCAGTGATACGGGCGTCACGCAAATGCTGGGCAGCGCCAGTTTCCTCGATGAAGCCCATGCCTCCATGAACCTGGACGCCGAGAGAAGCGATATCGATGGCGCTCTCGGTACTCCAGCCCTTGACTACCGGAATCATCAGGTCGGCGAAGGCCTGCCCTTTTTTGCGGGCAGCCTCATCCGGATTGCCGTGGGCGTTGTCCTGCGCAGCAGCCGTAACATAAGCTAGCGCTCTCATGGCTTCGATGCGCGAACGCATCGACATCAGCATGCGGCGCACATCGGGATGCTTGATGATCGGCACCTTTGGGCCACCCTTAACACCCAGCTCAGCACCTTGGATGCGTTCCTTTGCATAGACAACCGCCCGCTGGTAGGCCCGCTCCGCATCGCCCAGTCCCTCCAGACCAACGTTGAAGCGAGCGGCGTTCATCATAATGAACATGTATTCCAGGCCGTGATTCTCCTCGCCAACTAGCGTACCGATGGCACCACCGTTGTCACCAAAAGCGAGCACCGCCGTCGGGCTACCGTGAATACCCAGCTTATGCTCGATCGAGACGCAATAGACATCGTTGCGCTCTCCCGGCGTTCCATCGGCCTTGAGCAGGAACTTGGGTACCACAAACAGCGAGATGCCTTTGACACCCTCCGGGGCATCTGGGGTACGGGCAAGGACGAGATGGACGATATTGTCCGTCATGTCGTGCTCACCGTAGGTGATGAAAATCTTCTGGCCGAAAATCTTGAAGGTACCGTCGCCCACCGGCTCGGCACGAGATCGCACAGCAGCCAGATCAGACCCGGCCGACGGTTCAGTCAGATTCATCGTACCGGTCCACTCACCCGAAACCAGATTCGGCAGATAAGCGGCTTTCTGTTCATCGGTCCCAGCAATCGTTAGTGCCTCGATGGCCCCCTGCGTCAGCATCGGGCACAGCGAAAAGGCATGGTTTGAGGCCTTCCACATTTCGCTGACCGCCGTGGACAGCAGCTTCGGCAGCCCCTGGCCGCCAAATTCAGGATCGCAGCCAAGACCGTTCCAACCGTTGTCGACGAACTGACGATAAGCGTCCTTGAAGCCCGGCGAGGTAGTGACCACCTTGTCCTTCCATTTGGCACCGTTCGTATCACCAACGCGATTGAGCGGCGACAACACCTCGCCGGCGAACTTCGCTGCCTCCTCGAGAATGGCATCGACCACGTCCGGCGTGGCTTCCTCACAGCCAGGCAAGGACACGACCTGTTGCAGGCCGGCCAGTTCCTGCATTGCAAAACGGATATCCTTCAGCGGGGCAACGTATTCACTCATCGGCCTTACTCCATTCGGTTGGCAGTTTCTTTTAGTTCAATCAGGAATAGGACATCATCGACTACCGGCATGGCAAAACCCTGTCGTTGGCCGCCTCGGTTGTCACGTAGAAGTTGATACAGATACCCGACTACGTCTCCGGAATCCCATAATTCAACAACGGTATGCATTAAGCGCGGCATGTCCTCAATCGACTGTGGACGGGGCGCTACAGCGACCGCCCCCACGCCCACTTCGACGGCGCTCCCATCCCAATTTAGAACTTCAACGTTGAAATGTTGATTGAGATTTCGGGCAACGTTCTCGAACTCGGCGCGCATACCTGCCATACGATAAACTTCCATCAGACGAATCCACGGCTGGAGCGCTTCCTGGGGATTGTGATCAATAAATTCCTGCAGCGCCTGAGCCGCCCCCTTGACCCTACCAAAGGACAGCATGATGTCAGCCAGTTCCATGACGGGATTGGCCTCAAAATGCTCATCCAACGTAGTGGCATTGATCGATAGCATGGAATCCGGTGCCGGTGCAGGCAGCACGCTGTCTTGCACCAATGCTTCGTCGCCCCGCGAATCTTGATGCGCCTCACCATCGAGTTCGACATCAATCTGGATCGGCATGCCCTTAGCGGCCGGTTCGAAATGAAGGTCAACCCCGCCCAATTCCGTATGCTCATCCTCACGCTGCGGGTCGATACGTACTTCGGGTACGACAACAAATGGATCAGCTTCCGTAGCAGCGTCCTTGCCTTCGCGGTACTTACGCCAACCAAACCAGGCACCGAGGCCCAACAATACCCCTAGCACCAGACCATAAAGACTCCACGGCACATCGTCCGCCGACTCTTCCACTACGCGAGGTTTTACCTGCACCTTGGCTGTAGCGACCGCCGGCTCATTGCCCTGCTGTACTGCTGCCAGGGGAGGCGCAGCTGGCAGCGGTGGTTGAGTTGCCCCCTCTTTCTCTACACGCTGGGCAAATTCTGCTGCATGCGCCTGCAACTCGACCAGAGAGCCTTCCATATCGCGCAATTTTTCGGCCGTTGCCATCTGGGAAGATGCCTGTTCATACAACGCCATCAGCATCCGGTATTCGAGACGTAGGATATCGCGCTGCGCCTCCTTGGCCACGCTGGCGCTCCGCAATTCGGTCGCCAATCGCAGCGAAGGTTCGCCAACAG
>JAGWUW010000184.1 GCA_028868235.1 Betaproteobacteria bacterium
TAAAACAAAGCGTACCGGTGCCTCGACGTTGATGTATTTGCGGATGCGATAGCACTGCTTCCACGGCGCGATATGATCGTCCTCGGCTGTTACCACATAGAGCGGCTGGACGATTTCGTCGAGGTCGATCGCCTCGCCGGCGATGGTCAATCGGTCGCGCTTGATCAGGTTATTGTTCAAGTAGAACTCACGCAGGTAATAAGCATGCATGGCCTGCGGCATGCGTGTCGTATCCTCGTTCCAAAACAGCACGTCGAACGCAGGGAGTGGTTCGCCGAGCAGGTAGCTATGCTCCCAGTAATGCCAGATCAGAGGGTTCGAGCGCAGCAGGCGGAAGGAACTAGCCATTTCGTTGCCATCGAGATAGCCCTTTTTAGCCATCGACTCCTCGAGCGCACCGACGCTGGCCTCATCGATGAAAACATCGATGTCGCCCGGATGAGCAAAGTCAGTCAACGTGGTGAAGAGGGTCCAGTGGGCAACCGGTACCTTGTCCTTGCCAAATCGCTTGTTGGCCCAGGCCATATAGGTGCTGACCAATGTGCCGCCGATGCAGTAGCCGACCAGGTGCACCTTGGGCTGCTTGCAAAATTCCCCGGCAACGCGGACCACCTCGTTGACGCCTTCAAGCAGGTAGTCGTCGAAACGCACCCCCGACATCTCCGCATCCGGGTTCTTCCAACTTGTGATAAAAACGGAAAATCCTTGGTCGGTCAGATATTTGACCATGCTCTTCTTGGTCGTCAGATCAAGGATATAAAACTTGTTGATCCATGGCGTGACAATCACGATCGGTATGGCCCGCACCTTGTCGGTGGTCGGTGCATAGTGGATCAACTCGACCAGACGGTTACGGAAAACGACCTTGCCGGGCGTCGTAGCCAAATTTTGTCCTACGGTAAAGGCGTCCGGCTCGACCATCAGGATGTTCCTGGCCTTCAGGTCGCGCAGGAAATTGCCCCAACCCTTGCGCAAACTCTCGCCATTCGTTTCGACAAAGCGCTCCATGGCCACCGGATTGAGCCAGAAGAAATTGGTCGGCGCCACCATATTCAGCCATTTCCGCAACCAAAAGGCTGAACGGCGCCGTTCACGGTCCGACAGTCCTGGCGTTTCGAAGAACATGTCTTCCAGACGGTGGGTCAGCGCGATATACCATTCCTTGACGATGTCCCAGCTGGCCGATTCGGTCCAAATCGGATCGGCAAATCGGGCGTCGTCAGCATGCGGTTTGATGACATCCTCGGATGGAATGCCGAGCGCCCGGCGCATGACATGTGCCTGCAAAGCCAGCAAGTCGCCCGACAAGGCGTTGCTCGCCCTGGCCAGTTCCTGTGGATGCATCAACCAGGCCATCTGTGCGGCCAGCATCGAGGTCGTCACCCCATAGGGATCAATGGCCTTGCTCACTGCATTACCCAGAGTTTCCATCGGGCTTTCGCTGCGAATATCGACGCCGTTGTGCTTGCCATTTGAATTGCCAGACATGACGAATTCCTCTAATGACCTGATAGTCAGCTATATTACATTGTGAATGATTCACCGGGACAGGGAAGATGGACATCGCTCCAGCCTAGTTGTTCTCCAATGGCGCGGGCAAAATTGGCCGAGGCGCCCGCTTCGCCATGCACGACGAAGGTTTGCCCGGGCGGCTTGCGGAAGCCACGCAACCAGTCAAGCAGTGCTGCCTGATCGGCATGAGCAGACAAGCCGCCGACCGTATAGATCCTGGCTCGAACTGGAACCGGTTGACCGAAAATCGTAACCAGCCGTGCTCCATCCACCAGGCGCCTGCCCAGCGTACCAGCAGCCTGAAATCCGGCGATCAGAACAGTACATTCGCTACGCGGCAGATTTTCGCGCAGATGGTACTTGATCCGCCCGGCTTCACACATGCCGCTCGCCGACACGATCACCGCCCCGCTACGAATGTCATTGAGCGCCTTGGAACGCTCGACATCGGCCACGAATTCGATATTCACCTTTCCCGGATGCGCCTGCTGCCAAGCCAGCAATGCACGGGTCTCATCATCGAGCAGGTCGGAATGGGCCAGCGTGATGCGCGTCGCCGCATTAGCCATCGGCGAATCGACATAGATCTTGAGCGGCGACAGGCGCTGGCGACGAACCAGATCGGCCAGCATATAGATGATTTCCTGCGTCCGCCCCACCGCAAAAGCCGGAATAATCAGGTTACCCTTCGCCGCCCGCGTCCGCGCGAATGCGGCGACAATTTCGTCCTCTGTTTCAGCGAGAGAACGGTGCAAGCGATCGCCATAGGTAGACTCGATCAGGACGACATCCGCCTCCTCCGGCGGTGGCTCCGGATCGCGTAATACCGGCCGATTCGACATCCCGAGATCGCCTGAAAAGACCAAGCGCCGGGGCTTGCCTTCGCCACTGACTATTACCTCAAGGGAGGCCGAACCGAGAATGTGCCCGGCATCGCGAAAACGGACGCTAACCATCTCTGCCACTTGAAATGACTGGCCATAAGCCACCGGTTGCAATTGCTTCAGACTGGACAGCGCCTGGGCAACGGTATACAGGGGTGCCGGGATACCACGCTCGCCCTTGCCACGCCGGTGGCGATGACGCAGTTGCCATTCCGATTCCTTTTCCTGGATGTGGGCGCTGTCGGGGAGCAACACTTGCAGCAAGTCGATCGTTGCCTTGGTAGCGTAGATCGGACCGCGATAGCCAAGCATGGACAAGCGCGGCAATAGGCCGGAATGATCGATATGAGCATGGGTAAGCAGCACGAAGTCGATTTTGCGTACATCGAAACCGAAATCCAGTGCCCGCTGGTTTTTCTGGCGAGCCTCAGGCCCACCCTGAAACATGCCACAATCAACCAGAAAACGGATATCGCCGGTCTCGACCAGCGTGCATGAACCGGTCACTTCACCAGCCGCACCAAGAAAGACAAGACGCATGTTTGTATTCCTCCCGACTTGGTTGTAGCATGAACCTCGGGAAGGCGGAATGCAACGCCAGCAGGTCATTTCAGGAGGTTACGCATGTTTAAGCATATCTTCGTCCCGACCGATGGATCGGAACTCTCTCGTGCCACCGCGCAACGCGCTGTCTCCTTCGCCAAGGAGGCGGGCGCCAAGATCACCGTCTTTTTTGCGAAGCCGGAATATCCCATCGCCTATTTCGGTGAAGGTGCTCTGATCGACCCGACCACTCCGGAAAAATTCGCCGAACTTGCCGATCAGCAGGCTAGCGAATATCTCGGTGAAGTCGCCAGCCTATGCGCTGCAGAAGGAGTCGAATGCACGACCGTTTCAGCGACCAGCGATGTACCCTATGAAGCCATTATTGAAGCCGCTGAAAAATCTGGCTGCGACCTGATTTTCATGGCCTCGCACGGCCGTCGCGGTATCAGCGGGTTCCTGCTCGGCAGCGAGACCAACAAGGTGCTGACGCACTCCAAGGTGCCGGTACTGGTCTATCGCTAGTCACCTGGAACAACGAACGCATCCGCGCCAAAAGCCCGGATGCGTTTTGGGCAATTATCAGCGGACCGAACAGCTTCCCTGGCCAGGTAGTATGTGGCACAGTACCTCGCCGCTATCTGTATCGACGAAATCGATCTCGTCGAGATGTCCGACAAGATAACGCTTCTTCAGCGTGAAATCGGTTGGGTGCCCGTAAGTCGCCTTCCAGAAGGTCGTGCTTTCGCTGATCACCGGTTCAACCAGTGTAGCCTTGGCGCGCAATCCAATGTGCCCCGCAGCAGTAGCCGGCAATTCGGCTGAAAAACCGGCATCGTCGTCGACTGTCCGTGCGTAGAAATCATAGAGATTCTCGAACGCCAGGAAATAATCGTAGCGCCAGCTCACTTGCATCTGCTGCGGAGCGCCGATCTTGTCTTCGAATTCGTAGGCGCCTCGCTCCACGGCCACCGATTGCAGGGGCAAAAACTTGAAGCGGTAGTAATCCTCGACATCCGGATTGGCCTGTGGCTGCCAGCTCCAGCCTTCGGCAATCTGATTGAATGCCATACGATAAAGAGTATGGGCCCGCTCACCGCTTATCATCACATCCAGAGGGCTGCTACTGAGGTCGACGGCGACCTCGATACGCTGGCCGACGCTGGCATGGAGATTGTCACTCGAAAGGCCGGCTAGGCCGACAAACTGCCGCTCAGCCGTTTCAACAGCCTGAGCAGCGCCAAAAAAGGCGGCGACCGTAGTCGCCGCAAGCATATATCTGAGGAAAAACATGTCGACTTGGAACACATCCCTGTGGATGAACAAGTGAAGCCTATGCTCCGCCTATTCCCCCCCCGAACCCATGATACATATCAACAAATTCTGATATCACCCGGTTCAACCCTGCGTCTGCGTCACAGCCTTGCGGAATCGGAACAGTGCAACGTTAAAAAACACGGTACCGACCACCGTCATTGCCAGCAAATCCCGCCACACCACATCGAACCCCGCCCCTCGATACAGTATTCCCTGCGCTAGGCGGACGAAATAGGTGGTCGGAGCACCAAGCATGATATGACGCACGATCGCCGGCATGCTCTCGCGCGGCGTTACCCCGCCGGACAACAGCAGTAGCGGGATGATGCACAGAATGATGAGCAACCCTAGCTGTGGCATCGAGCGGGCCAGGGTGCCAAGGAAAATACCAATCGACGCTGCAGCGAACAAGTAGCAGGCAGCAGCAGCGAGAAACAGCAGCACTGACCCGGCAATCGGCACCTTCAGGACATGCTGGACCATGACGATCAAAGCAAAACTAGCGCCGAGCAGGACGGCCAAGCCGTTGGACCATATCTTGGCCATCATGATCTCGAACGGTGTCAGCGGCATGACCAGCAAGTGCTCGATGGTGCCGTGCTCGCGCTCGCGAATGAAGGCGGCGCCGACCAGAATGATGGTCAGCATGGTGACATTGTTGATCACCTCCATGACACCGCCGAACCACACCCCGGTCAGATTGGGATTGAAGCGTACCCGGGTAGTCAGATTAATCGGCGTCGCGGCGCTGTCGCGCTTGCCGGTCAGGTATTCGTTTACCTCGCCGAGTGCAATACTCTTGATGTAGGTAGCACCGATGAAGGCCTGGCTCATGATCGTGGCATCGATGTTGAGTTGGATATCCGGCGTGCGACCGGCCTGCACGTCGTGCTGGAAATTAGCCGGGATGACCAGCGTGAAGTTGTATCGACCGGAATCCATGCCGCGATCCAGCTCGGCCAGCGTCGCCTGCTGTGGCGGCCGGAAATACGGTGGGTAGAAGGCGCCGACGATGCGCTGCGACAGGGGCGACTGGTCCTCATCGACCACGGCCACCGGCGCATTGCGCAACTCCTGCGAGGCACCGGTCGCCGCCGTGTAGATCGCACCGGTGAAAGCCCAGCAGATCAGGACCAATAGCACCTTGTCGGCCCACAGGCTTTTGAGTTCCTTGAGGCCGAGGCGATAAATGTTGGACACCATCGACAGGCGCATAGCTATTTCTCCTGCTTTCGCAACAAGGCTACGGACAACGCTGTCAGCGCCGGAATGAAGCAGGCCAGGGCGATGAACTGCGGCCATAGGTCGGCAAAGCCCAGCGCCTTGGTGTAGGTGCCACGGCTAACGATCAGAAAATAACTGGCAGGGAAGCACTGGCCAATCCAGTAACTCGCTCCTTCCAGCGCCCCCACTGGCGTGGTCAGCCCGGAAAAACTGACCGTTGGCAGGATAGTCAGGATGGCGGTACCGAACAGCGCGGCGATCTGCGTATTGGTGAAAGTCGAGATCAACAGCCCGAACCCGGTAGTCGCGATAACATAGAGAAAC
>JAGWUW010000185.1 GCA_028868235.1 Betaproteobacteria bacterium
AGGGCTTCCGGTGCGAGGTCGGTGGCCAATTCGGCCACGGCATTGACGAATTCCGGCTGCTCGGTGATGCCGACAGGAGCCGTACGATAAAGCGATGAGCAGTGGACAATGCGGCTTTCCGGCAGGTTGGCCAGCGCAGCAAAGGCTGCACGCACGGTGGTCACCGGATCGCCTAGGTTGGCCCCGAGCGCGACGTAAGCAGTGTTCATTCGCTGGCTGCGTGACTGGGGCCACCGGCTCTGACCGGTTTCTTGCGGCGCCGACGTTTTTTCTTGTCTCCGGCTTGTTCCGGCAGCAGCATTTCGGCACGCTCGTCACCCTCGACATTCTGGAAGCGCGTCCACCACTCGGCTATTTCCATGTCGAGCTCGCCGGCCTGGCAGCGCAGGACCAGGAAGTCGTAACCGGCACGGAAACGCGGCTGTTCGAGCAGGGCATAAGGACGCTTTCCGGCCCGTTGTTCGAAACGCGGCTGCAGGGCCCAGATATCCTTGATGTCGCCGGCGATGCGGCGGGTAATGGCTAGCTTTTCGCCCTGCACGTCGAGGACGGTATCCATCGCTGTGTACAGCGCCGGGATTTTCGGCTCGCCCTTGGCCTTGAGCTTTTCCCAATGGGCCAGGACTTCGTGCCAGAGCAGGGTGGCGAACAGGAAGCCGGGGGAGGTGCCTTTACCGCGGCGTACCCGCTCGTCGGTATTGGCCAGCGACAGCATGACAAATTTTTCGCCCATCGGCTGTTCGAGGATGACGTCGAGCAGCGGCAGCAGGCCATGGTGCAGGCCCTCGTCGCGCAGCTGGGTCAGGCATTTGACCGAGTGGCCAGAAGTCAGCAGCTTGAGCATTTCGTCGAACAGGCGGGCCGGCGGGACGTTTTCGAGCAGTTCGGCCATTTCGCGGATCGGCTTGCGCGCTTCCGGATCGATGATCAGGCCTAGCTTTGCAGCCAGGCGAACGGCACGCAGCATACGCACCGGGTCTTCGCGGTAACGAGCACGCGGCTCGCCGATCATGCGCAATGTCTTCTGCTTCAGGTCGCCGACACCATGGTGGTAGTCGAGTACAGCTTCGGTGGCCGGGTCGTAGTACAACGCGTTGGCGGTGAAGTCGCGGCGGGCTGCATCTTCGGCTTGGCTGCCAAAAACATTGTCGTGCAACACGCGGCCGTGTTCATCCTTCTTCACGTCATCGCCCAGGGCGCCGCGGAAGGTAGTCACTTCCAGCGTTTCCTGGCCCATCATGACGTGCACGATTTGGAAGCGGCGGCCGATGATGCGCGAACGGCGGAAGTAGCGGCGCACTTCTTCCGGCGTGGCGTCGGTGGCGACGTCGAAATCCTTGGGCTCGGCGCCGATTAGCAGATCGCGTACTGCGCCGCCAACGACATAGGCCTTGTGGCCGTGGCTCTGCAGCGTTTCGCAGACGCGGCGGCTGCCGCTGCTGATGCGGTCACGGGTGATGCCGTGGCTGGATACGGGGATGACGGCCGGTTCGTGGCGGTTGGCTGTCGGTTTCTTGCCGCTGAAAACGCGGGAGATGAGTTTTCGGATCACGTATTACCGTTCGGTTGGTGCCGGCTTGGCTGCGGAAAGTGCGAATTTTACCGGAACGCGGTGATTATTCACGGATTCTGGCGGATTCCGCATCAATCCAATCCAAAGAATTCACGAATCTTGCGGCCAATGTCAGCGCTACCCGGCGTGCGTTGTGCCAGTTCGTGCTGGCCCTGCGTGTAACCTTGTTCCAGTTCGGCGAAGCGCTGCAAGCGGCGTTCGAGCATGACGGAGAGCGTGTCCGCCAGTTCCGGGCGCTGTTCGATAATGAACTGAAAGCCGGCCTTGTCCAGGCGATAGGCCTCGACATCCGTATTGGCCAGGACGGTGGCTCGGCGCGGTGCGCCAGTCATCAGACCGATTTCGCCAAAGACGCTGCCCGGACCCCGCTTTTCCAGCAGCCGACGGGTCCCTTCTGGCGGTTGCCACCAGGCTTCGGCTTCGCCGCTGACAATGATGTATAGCCAGTGGGCGATGGCCCCCTGCCGGGTGATGACGTCGCCACGGGCAAAGGGGGCCTTGATCAGTTGCTTGGCGAGGTGCTGCTTCTCGCTGTCTGACAGGCGGGCGAACAGTTCGATGGAATTGATCGCCTGCAGGCGGCGTTGCATTTCACGGCTTTCCACCTCCTCGCGGTGGGCGGCGCCTTCTTCGACCAGGTGGATCGTGTGGTCGTCGGTGGCCAGGCGGATGCTGTTGCGTTGCAGGGTGGCGAGAATATGGACGCGGACGTCGGAGTCGGTTGGGTCGTCGAGTTGCGGGTTGAGCAGCCAGTAGCGCAGGACATAGTGGGCGTAGCCAGGTCCAAAGTCCATCAGCACGCAACTTGGAGCCGGATGAACTGCGACATTCGGAATGCTGGCATCGGCGATGTCGCCCTGGACCAATTGAATCACCTTGCCCGGCGGTACGGCGAGATCGACATTGAAGCCGATGTTGCGCCGCCAGCCGGGTTGAATCTGGTGCTTGTCGCAGAGTACGTAGTAGCGTCCCTTCATCAGCTGGCTGTTGGGAACGATAACCTTCTCTCCGTTGCGAGTGAGTAGGGCGGTGAAACGCCATTGGATGTCGGTGACTTGCCCGGAGAGGTCATCGATCCGAATCCAGTCGCCGATTTCCAGCGAGCTGTCCATTTGCAGCGCCAGACCGCCGAGCAGGTTGCCCAGCGTGTCCTGCATCGAGATGGCAAGCACGGCCGTCAGGATGGCCGAGGTGGCGAACAGATGATTCAGCTCGACGCCGGCCAGATTGAGGCGGAAAAAACCCCAGCCGATGTAGCCGATGATAATCAGGATATCGCCGAGGATGCCTGAAATCCGCAGCTTGAGTCGGGGTAGGGCGACATTGAAGAAGGCCAGGCCAAGAAAGCGGAGTACGGCCAAGCCTTCGCCGAAGACCGCGAGTTGCCGTAGCCAGCCGGCCGCCGCCTTGCTGGTTGTGCCGCCGGAGGGTAGGCTGGCCAGTACGTCGCCGATGATGCAGGCGAGGAAGAAAACGCTGGTGTTGATCAGCGACGGCCGCATGGCCTTGAGCGGACGCAGGATGACGATGAGCAGCAGGACCATCGCGAGGATGGCGAACGGTGCCTCCGGACTCAGAAAGGACACGTGCATGGGGTCAGCGCAGGCTTATGACGGTCCAGTCCCGGGCAGTGGCGTGGGCACGCAGCTTATCGTCGGGATCCACGGCGATTGGCGTTCTAACCTTCTGCATTAAAGGCAAATCGTTGTGCGAATCGCTGTAGAAATAGCTGTTGTCGAAGGCCCCCCACCACAAGCCCAAGGTTTCCAACCAGCTCTCGACGCGGGTGATCTTGCCGCTCTGGAAGGAGGGGGTGCCGATCGGCCGGCCGGTGAAGGCGCCGGTTTGCACATTGACTTCCGGGATGGTGCCGATGAGGTGCGGGATGCCGAATTCGCGGGCAATCGGCCCGGTGACGAAACTATTGGTGGCGGTGACGATGGCGCACAGGTCACCGGCAGCTAAGTGCTCAAGGACTAGGGTGCGTGACTTGACGGTCATGATCGGGCGGATGTGGTGTGCGATATATTCCTGGTGCCAGGCATCGAGTTCGGCGCGGCTGTGGCGGGCCAGCGGGGCGAGCTGGAAGGCGAGGAATTCGTAGATATCGAGCGTGCCGGCCTTGTACTGCTCGTAGAACTGGATGTTCTTCGCTTCCTGCACTTCACGGTCGACCACGCCCTTCGAGATCAGGAATTGTGCCCACTCGAAGTCGGAATCGCCGGCGAGGAGCGTGTTATCAAGGTCGAAGAGGGCGAGATTCATTCAGCGTGTTCCAGGGAGAGCAGTTCGCGCAGCAAGGGCAGCGTGACCGGGCGTTTTTGTTCGAGGGTGTATTCGTCGAGGGCAACGACGAGCGTGGAGAGCATGCGCATGTCGCGCGAGGCGTGGCGCAGCAGGTAGTTGATCATCTCCGGTGAAAGCTTGAGTGCGCGTTCTCGGGCTTGCGTGGCGATGGCGGCTGCCTTTTCCGCATCGGATAGCGGCAGCAGGCGGTAGATCAGGCCGGAACCGAGGCGGGTACGCAGATCTTCGCGCAACACCAAATGTGCAGGAGGTTGGGGGGCGGCCGTCAGCAACAGGCCACCGGCCGTTTTCAACTGGTTGAACAGCGCGAAAAGTGCTACTTGGCCGTTGGCATCGAGTTGGTCGACGTTATCTACGGCGAGTGCCTCGCCGGCAATTACGCCCTTCATCGATGGGTTGAGCGCCGCGTCGGCGTAGGTAAAGCCGGTGGCCAGCAGCAGGTGGGAGCGCCCGCACCCTGACTCGCCGTAGAGGCAGAAAGAGGTGTCTTGGCGCGTGCCGGCAAGCCATTCGGTCAATGCTGCGAGCGTCTCGGCATTGGCGCCGGGGACGAAATTGTCCAGCGAGGGGGGACTTTCCGGCAGCAGGTCGAGGATGAGCTGACGCATCGGGGGAATTCGGATGGCAAGTGGGCAGGGGGCGGATTTTAGCATTGGCCGAGTATGCTCCCGCGCCGAATGCTGGTTTAGATGCGCTCCCAGATGGTTACTTCGGAGAGCGTATGCTGGAACTTGCGTTTCGTCTCACGGATCACGAAGGGCACCGATTCGGGGCCGCGGATCAGGCGGAAATGCTTGCTGAGTATGGCTTTCAGACCATCCAGTGTGGTGAAGTTCTCACCGTCTTTCTTGAAGCCGCCAATCCATTCCTCGCGCTTGGTGTGTTCTTCCAGCCAAGTGTAGGGTGAGGCGAGCATGAGCAGGCCACCCGGGTTCAGCCGGAGATGGACGGTGTCCAGGAATTTGGCCGGGCTGTACAGGCGGTCGATCAGGTTGGCGGCGAGGATCAGGTCGTAGCCGCTGAAGATCGGCTTCAGGTTGCAGGCGTCGCCCTGGAAGAACTCGACCTTGGCGGCCAGGTCAGCGAGGCCGAGCCCGGCAAGCGAGCATTCCTTGTAGGCGACCAGTTCGCCTTCTTCGGTCAGCGTGTAGCGCAGGGTGCCCTGTTCGGCCAGCTGGGTGCCGATGCCGATGAAGCGGGCGGAGAAGTCGAGGCCGGTCACCCGGTCGAAATGGCGGGCCAGTTCGAAGCTCGCCCGGCCCGTGGCGCAGCCGAGGTCGAGCGCCTTGCCGGCCGGCTTGTCGCCCATCGCCGCAATCGCCATCTGTGCCAGCGTGCGCGGGAAATTGGCGACGCCGAAGTATTCGTCGCCGTAGTGGAATTCGATGTATTCCGAGACCAGGCGGTCGGTTTCGTAGTGCGAGGTCGGCTGGGAGGCCGGTGCGTTGGCCACCACGTAGCGGAAACCGGCGTGCTGGAAGAAGTGGCGGCGGAAGGCGTAGCGCGACAGCGGCGAAGCCTCGTTGCCGCAGGCGATCCACGAGCCGCCCTTGATCAGGTTGTGGCGGTTGTCGAAGGTCGGCGTTGTGAAGTCGTCGTAGATGGGATGCACGGCAAAGCCGTCGAACGGGTAGGTCGGCGTTTCCAGCCATTGCCAGACGTTGCCGATGACGTCGAACAGTGGCCCGTGGGCGAAGCGCGTCACCGGGCAGCTGGACGCCCAGTGGCGGAGTTCGCTGTTGGCCGGCGGCGCCGCGTCGCCCGGCAGGTCGCAGACGCCGGCAAAGTGGCGCAGGGCCTGCCATTCGTCCTCGCTCGGCAGGCGGACGGGCTGGCCGGTCTCGCGGGCCTTCCACTGGCAGAAGGCCTTGGCCTCGTGATAGTTGGTTTCCACAGGCCAGTCCCACGGCATCGGCA
>JAGWUW010000186.1 GCA_028868235.1 Betaproteobacteria bacterium
GCACCGTCAGGTGCGCGTAATGCGCCGCCAGCGCCTTGTTCTGCTCCGCCGCCTCGCGCGCCACGACGCTTGGGCAGATCACCAAGTCGCCGAATACAACCGGCTCCGTATCGTAGGGAAAAGACAGCACGTTGGTTGCGTAGTCCTTGCCGCGGTACTCGTTGTTCAGCGATTGCCCTTCGTCAGCGTCGACCATGCGAATAGTAATCTCGCCGCCGCCGACGAGTGCCGCACGCGCCCAACGCACGAAGTCAGCCCGCAAGGGTAGCCCGTCCCGGTTACAGGCATATTGCACGGAGAGGTTAAGTCGATTGCTGGCGTTTTTCATAGGCGTCGACGATGCGGGCAACCAACGGGTGGCGAACCACATCTTCCTTCTTGAACTGGGTGAAAGCGATTCCGCGCACGTCGCGCAGCACATCGATAGCCTCCTTGAGACCGCTTTTGTGGCCCTTGGGCAGGTCGATCTGGGTGATGTCGCCGGTGACTACCGCCTTGGCGCCGATGCCGATACGGGTCAGGAACATCTTCATCTGCTCGGGGGTGGTGTTCTGCGCCTCGTCGAGAATTATGAAAGCATGGTTCAGCGTGCGGCCGCGCATGAAGGCGAGCGGCGCGATCTCGATGGCGCGCTTCTCGTATAGCTTGGCGACGCGGTCGGCGCCCATCAGGTCGTACAGTGCGTCGTACAGTGGTCGCAGGTAGGGGTCGATCTTCTGCGTCAGGTCACCGGGTAGGAAGCCCAGTCGTTCGCCGGCTTCGACGGCCGGGCGGGTAAGGATGATGCGCTCGACAAGGTCGCGCTCGAAGGCATCGACGGCGCTAGCGACGGCCAGATAGGTCTTGCCGGTTCCAGCCGGGCCGATGCCGAAAGTGATGTCGTGTTCCTGGATGTGCTTTAGGTATTCGACCTGGCGCGGCGTGCGGCCGTGCAGTTCAGTCTTGCGGGTGACCAGTTGCGGACCATCCATAGGGCCTTCCGCGGCGCGCGACATGCGGCGTACCGGCGCGTTGAGGAATTCGATCAGGCCGAGCTGAATTTCATCGACCGAGAGTGGCTCGCGTGCCATGGCGTAGAAGTGGCGAAGAGCGTCAGCCGTCAGCTGTGCCTTTTCGCCGGTGATCGACAGCCGTTCGTTACGACGACGGATCACTACGTCGAAACCGGTTTCGATCTGCCGGATGTTCTCGTCGAGCGGACCGCACAGGTTGGCGAGCAGGGTGTTGTCGACCGGTGCGAGGGCGAACTCGACCGGTCTCGACTTGGGCGCCGGCTTAGTCTTCGCGGATGACAATTTCGCCTCGCAGGCTGTGCGGCAGGGCCGAAGTGATGCGGACATCGACGAATGTATTGATCAGGCGCGGATTGCCGGCGAAATTGACGATCCGGTTGTTATCGGTGCGCCCAGCCAATTCGTGCGCGTCCTTCTTCGAGGTACCCTCGACCAATACACGCTGCACGCTGCCGACCATGGACTGGCTGACAGCTTGCGCCAGTTCGTCAATGCGCTTCTGCAGGCGGGCCAAGCGAGCCGACTTCACTTCGGTCGGCGTATTGTCGTCGAGTTCCAGTGCTGGTGTGCCGGGACGCGGGCTGTAAATGAAGGAGAACGAGGCGTCGAATTGGACATCATCGATGAGCTTCATGGTTTTTTCGAAATCCTCGTCCGTTTCGCCTGGGAAGCCGACGATGAAGTCCGTGGACATCGAAATGTCCGGCCGCGCGGCGCGCAGTTTGCGGATGATGGATTTGTACTCCAGCGTCGTGTAGCCACGCTTCATGGCGGCCAGCACGCGGTCGGAGCCGGCCTGCACCGGTAGATGCAGATGCGACACCAGCTTCGGCACCTTGGCGTAGGTGTCGATCAGGCGCTGCGACATTTCGCGCGGGTGCGAGGTCGTGTAGCGGATACGCTCGATGCCCGGCACTTCGGCGATGTATTCGATGAGCATCGCCAGATCAGCTTTCTCATCGGTGCCTTCCATGTCGCCGCGATAGGCATTGACGTTCTGGCCGAGCAGGGTCACCTCGCCCACGCCATGGGCGGCCAGGTCGGCCACTTCGGTCAGTACGTCATTGAACGGCCGCGAGACTTCGCCGCCGCGGGTGTAGGGCACGATGCAGAAGGTGCAGAATTTCGAGCACCCTTCCATGATCGACACGAAGGCGGTGGCGCCCTTCACCTCGGCCGGCGGCATGGCGTCGAACTTCTCGATTTCCGGGAAGGACACGTCGACCGCCGCCTTGCCCTTGCTCTTGCGCTCAGCAATCAGCTGCGGCAGGCGATGGAGGGTCTGCGGGCCAAAGACGATATCGACGTAGGGCGCGCGCGACACGATGGCCTCGCCCTCTTGGCTGGCCACGCAGCCGCCGACGCCGATCACAAGGTTCGGGTTCTGCTGTTTCAGGTGCTTGACCCGGCCCAGATCGTGGAAAACCTTCTCCTGCGCCTTTTCGCGCACCGAGCAGGTGTTGAACAGGATGATGTCGGCTTCTTCGGGGTTGTCTGTCTTGACAATACCTTCGGAGGCATTGAGTACGTCGGCCATCTTGTCCGAGTCGTACTCATTCATCTGGCACCCAAAAGTGCGGATGAAAAGCTTTTTGGTCATGGAAATGCTTTGAAAATCAGTGGGTGCCGCTTCGGCAAGCGCGCAGCAGAAAAGTTGCGCATTATAACGCGGTTGACCATCTATCTGCCGCCCAACTATAATTCGCGCCCTCTTGGTGATGTAGCTCAGACGGTTAGAGCGATGGATTCATAACCCATAGGTCGGCAGTTCGATTCTGCCCATCACCACCAAAACTCCGGAGCCCGCTGATTTGTCAGCGGGCTTCGCCGTTTACGCCCTCCTGCAGCTGCTTTTGCCGTATCTCGAATTCCTTGCGTAGTTCGCGGCGTAACTGGGCGCCTTGGTAGCGGCGAATCTCTTCCTGAGTCTTGGGTTCCAGCGGCGGGACTGGAGTGGTTAGGGCGTTGTCGCCGACGGCCACCATGGTAAAAAAACAGCTGTTGGCGTGGCGGACGACCTGATCGCGGATGCTTTCGGCTAGCACCTTGATTCCGATTTCCATCGAGGTGTTGCCGGTGTAGTTCACCGAGGCGAGAAAGGTGACTAGCTCGCCGACGTGGATGGGCTGGCGGAACATGACCTGATCGACCGACAGAGTTACGACGTACTGGCTGGCATAGCGGCTGGCGCAGGCGTAGGCGACTTGATCGAGCAGCCTAAGGATGGTGCCGCCATGGACGTTGCCAGAGAAGTTGGCCATGTCCGGCGTCATCAACACGGTCATGGCGAGTTGGTGTTTGGGTAAATCCATTTGCTGTTCCCGAAAGAAAAACGGCCAGGGACGGTAAGTCGTCGCTGGCCGTAGTTTAAGACAAGGGCGAATCAGGTCGGGGCTGAACTTCGGATTAGATAGTCAAAGGCCGACAGCGATGCCGTTGCACCGGCGCCCATCGCGATGACGATCTGCTTGTAGGGTACGGTCGTGCAGTCGCCGGCAGCAAAGACGCCGGGTACCGAGGTCTGACCCTTGGCGTCGATCTCGATTTCGCCAAAACGGCTCAAATTCAGCGTGCCCTTCAGCCAGTCGGTGTTGGGCAGCAGGCCGATCTGGACAAAGATGCCTTCCAGTTCGAGGTGTCGAATTTCCTCACTGACGCGGTCCTTGTAGGTGATGCCATTCACCTTCTGGCCGTCGCCGGTCACCTCGGTGGTTTGCGCCGACTTGATGACCGTGACGTTGGGCAGGCTGTAGAGCTTTTTTTGCAGGACTGCATCGGCGCGCAGGGTGTCGGCGAACTCAAGCAGGGTGACGTGGGCGACGATGCCGGCCAGGTCGATTGCCGCTTCGACGCCGGAGTTGCCGCCGCCGATGACCGCGACACGCTTGCCCTTGAACAGCGGGCCGTCGCAATGCGGGCAGAAGCAGACGCCCTTGGCCTTGTATTCCTTTTCGCCGGGCACGTTCATCTCGCGCCAGCGGGCGCCGGTGGCGAGAATCACCGATTTGCTTTTCAGGGTGGCGCCGTTGTCGAGTTCCACTTCGATCAGCTCGCCCGGAGTCAGTTTGGCGGCGCGCTGCAGGTTCATGACGTCGACTTCATAGTCCTTGACGTGCTGTTCCAGCGCGGCCACCAGCTTGGGGCCTTCGGTGTGGCTGACCGAAATGAAATTCTCGATACCCAGCGTATCCATGACCTGTCCACCGAAACGCTCAGCGACGATGCCTGTTCGGATGCCCTTGCGGGCGGCGTAGATGGCGGCTGCTGCGCCGGCCGGACCGCCGCCGACGACGAGAACGTCGAAGGCTTCCTTCTTGCTGAGTTCTTCGGCGGCACGGGCGGCGGCCCCGGTATCGACCTTGGCGAGAATCTCCTCGATGAGCATGCGGCCGGCGCCGAATTCGGCACCGTTCAGGTAGGTGGTAGGCACGGCCATGATCTGGCGGGCGTTCACTTCGTCCTGGAACATCGCGCCGTCGATCATCGTGCTGGTCACGCCAGGGTTGAGCACGGCCATCAGGTTGAGTGCCTGCACGACGTCTGGGCAATTGTGGCAGGACAGTGAAATGTAGGTTTCGAAGTCGAAGCTGCCGGGCAGGGCCTTGATCTGGTCGATGACCGACTGTTCGACTTTGGGCGGGTGGCCGCCGGTCTGCAGCAGGGCGAGGACAAGCGAGGTGAATTCATGGCCCATCGGGATGCCGGCAAAGTGGATGCGCGGCGTTTCGCCCGGCACACCGACGGCGAAAGAGGGGCGGCGGGCGGCATTGCCGTTTTCACGCAGGCTGACTTTGGCGGAGAGGCTGGCGATATCGACCAGCAAGTCGCGCATTTCGCGGGCCTTGGCGCTGTCGTCGAAGGAGGCGACGAGTTCGATCGGGCGCTGTAACTTTTCGAGGTAGGCCGTCAACTGGGCCTTGATGTTGGCGTCAAGCATGGTTTCTCTCCCGTTGCTGAATTCCACTGGAATGGCCCGAAGACCGGGGCATTGCGCTGAAATCCCGCCGCCGGGGTAGCGGCGGGTTTCTCTTTTTTATGGATCTCTGTTGGTGGTTGGGGGCTTAGATCTTGCCGACCAAGTCCAGCGAGGGCGCCAGGGTCTTTTCGCCTTCCTTCCACTTGGCCGGGCACACTTCGTTCGGGTGGCTGGCGGTGTATTGGGCGGCCTTCAGTTTGCGCAGGGTCTCGGAAACGTCGCGGGCAATTTCATTGGAATGAATTTCAACGGTCTTGATGACGCCGTCCGGATTGATCACGAAAGTGCCGCGCAGGGCCAGGCCTTCTTCCGGGATATGCACGCCGAAGGCGTTGGTCAGGGCGTGCGTCGGGTCGCCGACCAGCGGGAACTGGGCCTTGCTGACGGCCGGCGAGGTTTCGTGCCAGACCTTGTGCGAGAAATGCGTGTCGGTGGTGACGATGTACACCTCGGCGCCGGCCTTCTGGAACTCGGCGTAGTTGTTGGCGGCATCTTCGATTTCGGTCGGGCAGTTGAAGGTGAAGGCGGCCGGCATGAAGATCACGACGGACCACTTGCCCTTCAGGCTGGCGTCGGTGACTTCGATGAACTTGCCATTGTGGAAAGCCTGGGTCTTGAACGGCTGGACTTGGGTGTTGATCAGGGACATGGTGTTTTCCTCTTGGTTGGAAGGGTTGGCGACCTTTTTTGGCCGACGGAGGAAGTGTAGATCGGGTTTTGCCTATTTTGTGTGCCAAGTCGATTGGCATTTTCAATCTTCAAAATAGGAAGGGGCAATTTCAGGGCCG
>JAGWUW010000187.1 GCA_028868235.1 Betaproteobacteria bacterium
GTGTAAAACGCGATAGGATCAACGTCCTGCATGGTAACGTGCTCCGTTAATCGCTTGAATATCTCCGTCACTACCAATGACTTCGTCTTCCACCTGCCCATCGGCCACCTCCGAAACCCCATTTCTCGGGCTGGCCCCATTCCTTCGTCACAGCATCGCCGGCCTCGATTTGATGCCCGATACTCAGACCATGCTGGCCCAGGCCGAAATCAACCCCCACGACGCCAACCTCTGGATGAATTTGTCGACTGCCATGCTGTGCCTGGGTCACCGCGATCTCGGTTTGTCCATTCAAGCGCAAGCGCTTGGGATCCAGCGCATCTTCGCCCTGCCCGCCCGCCAGCAGCCTGCGCAGTTTCGCCTGTTGATGCTGATGACGGCCGGAGATCTGGCCGAGAATACGCCGCTAGATTGCCTTCTCGAAAACAGCGACGTTGACCTGATCTACTATTACATCACGCCGGAATCGCCACTGGTCCATCCTATCCCGGAGCACGATGCCGTCATGGTCGGCATTGGCGACTCCAGCGCCAACCAGAGCACGCTGGCCGCACTCGCCGAGGTGCTTGCCGATTGGCCAAAACCGGTCATTAACTCTGCCCAGCATATTCCGAACACCGACCGCGGCATATTGAGCCAGTTACTGCAGGGCATTCCCGGCCTGCTTATCCCCTCAACCCTGCACGTCACACGCCAGCAACTCGAAGCCGTCGCTACCGGCAGGCAGCCGCTTGAAAGTTATGGAGACATCGAGTTCCCCATCATCGTGCGACCCATCGGCTCGCAAGCCGGCCGTAATCTGGAGCGCCTCACGGCGCCTGGTGAACTGACAAGCTACTTGGCCCAGGTGGGCGAACCCGACTTTTTTGTCGCTCGCTTCATCGATTACAGCAGCCGCGACGGACGCTTCCGCAAATACCGCATCGCCATAATCGATGGCCACCCCTTCGCCTGCCACATGGCCGTTTCATCCCACTGGATGATTCATTACGTCAACGCCGGAATGTACGACGATCCCGCCAAGCGTAATGAAGAAGCGCGCTGGATGGCCGGTTTCGATGCTTTTGCCGCGCGGCATGGCGAAGCTCTCGCTACCATCCACCAGCGCCTGAAGCTCGATTACTTCTGCATCGACTGTGCGGAAACCGAGGATGGACAACTGCTGATTTTCGAAGCCGACCATGTCATGGTGGTACACGCTATGGATCAGGTCGAGCTGTTCCCCTACAAACACCAGCATATGGCAAAGGTATCCCAGGCCTTCCGCGCCATGCTGTTGAGCCGGAGTGCATAATGCATCCCAATAGCCTGAATTTTTCGGGGGGGCCTGGCGCCCTGCCCGAAAGCGTTCTGCTCCAATTGCAGGAAGCAATCATCAACGTTCCGGGTGTCGGCCTTTCAATCCTCGGCATCAGCCACCGCTCCGACTGGTTTGCCCAGGTCGTCGCTGAAACCGAAGCCAACATTCGGATCTTGCTTGGCATCGATAATCAATATCACGTGCTGCTGCTGCAGGGCGGCGCCACGCAGCAGTTCTCCATGGTGCCGATGACGCTGCTGCGCGGCAAGACCCAGGCGGCGGATTATCTGCACACCGGCTACTGGAGTGGCAAGGCCTTACCCGAGGCAAGGAGGGAAGGGGCGGTCCGTGTCCTGTGGAGTGGTGCTGAGGAAGGGTTTCATCATCTCCCTACCGACGACGAGCTTCAGTACAACCCCGAAGCGCCTTACCTCCATTACATATCGAACGAGACGGTCGAAGGACTGCAGTTTCACCGGATCCTGGGCCTGAACGACGTACCACGCATCTGCGACATGTCGTCGGACTTCCTGTCGCGGCCCTGTGCAGCCGAACGCTTTGCCCTGATTTATGCGCACGCCCAGAAAAATATTGGGCCGGCGGGGGTGACCGTCGTCCTGGTTCGCGATCAATTGCTCCAGGACAATCCCGTCGATTTGCCAGCTTTTCTCGATTACCGGACCCATGCACAGGCACACTCGAATTTCAATACGCCACCGGTCCTTGCTATCTACGTCGTCATGCTCGTGACGCGCTGGTTGCTCAACGACATCGGGGGACTGGAAAACATGGCGGCAATCAACCGCGCCAAGGCGGAAACGCTCTATGGGGCGCTGGATCGTAGTAATGGCTTCTACCGCGGACGCGCCGCCTTGCAAGACCGTTCACTGATGAATGTGTCGTTCAATCTGGAAACCCCGGAACGGGAACGCCAATTTCTCGAAAGCGCTGCACGCGCCGGTTTTTCGGGCCTCGGCGGGCACCGGGCGATCGGTGGTATACGTGCCTCGATCTATAACGCACTGACCTTGCCAGCTGCCGAAGCGTTGGCCAATTTCATGGACGACTTCCTACGGCACCCATAATGCCGTGCCTTGGCATGAGCATTGATGTCATCCCGGTTGCGTATTCCTGTGCAGGGCACTTCCGACTCACCTTTCAGTCATACCATCCCTATCTCCCCTTTCGACAAGAGAATCCATGAAATTCGAAGGTACCGATAGCTACGTCGCCACCCGCGACCTGACCCTGGCAGTCAATGCCGCCGTCGCCCTGCAACGCCCGCTGCTCATCAAGGGCGAGCCGGGTACCGGCAAGACGCTGCTCGCCGAGGAAGTGGCGCGGGCACTCAACATGCCGCTGTTCCAGTGGCACGTCAAATCGACAACCAAGGCCCAGCAGGGCCTCTACGAGTACGATGCAGTGTCGCGGTTACGCGACTCGCAGCTCGGCGATCCACGCGTCGAGGACATCTCGCACTACATCATGCATGGCGTGCTGTGGCAGGCCTTCGAATGCGAGCAGCCGTCGGTGGTACTGATCGACGAAATCGACAAGGCCGACATCGAGTTCCCCAACGACCTGCTGCGCGAACTCGACCGCATGGAATTCCATTGCTACGAACTGCACCGCACGATCAAGGCCAAGCACCGGCCGCTGATCATCATCACCTCGAACAACGAAAAGGAGCTGCCCGACGCCTTCCTGCGCCGCTGCTTCTTCCACTACATCAAGTTCCCGGACAAGGAGACGATGCAGCGCATCGTCGAGGTACATTTCCCGATCCTCAAGCATGAACTGCTGAAGGAGGCGCTGGAGGTCTTCTTTGACCTGCGCGAGGTCCCCGGCCTGAAGAAGAAGCCGTCGACCAGCGAACTGATCGACTGGCTGAAACTGCTGCTGGCCGAGGACATCCCGCCGGAAGTCCTACGCGCCAAGGATGCCAAGGACGCCATTCCGCCGCTGCACGGTGCCTTGCTCAAGAACGAGCAGGATGTGCATCTGTTCGAACGACTGGCCTTCATGAGCCGCCGCAAGAGCTAAGGCATGCTGGTCGATTTCTTCCTGCACCTGAAGTCGCGCCAACTCCCGGTGTCGACCAAGGAGCTTCTGGCCCTGCTCGAAGCGCTGGAGGCGCGGCTGGTCACCGGCAGCCTGGACGATTTCTATCTCCTGTCGCGCACCCTGCTGATCAAGGACGAAGCGCTGTACGACCGCTTCGACCGGGCCTTTGGCGAATACTTCAAGGGCATCGAAGCCCTACCCGGCTTCGACGCCATGGTACCCGAGGAATGGCTGGAACTGGCGGCGCGGAAACATCTCTCGGAAGCCGACCGCGCCCGCCTGCAGAAGCTGGGCTACGAGAAGGTGCTGGAGCAACTCAATGAGCGGCTGGCCGAGCAGAAGGAACGCCATGCCGGCGGCAGCAAGTGGATCGGCACCGCCGGCACCTCCCCTTTCGGCCACGGCGGCTACAACCCGGAGGGCGTGCGCATCGGCGGCGAATCGGTCGGCAATCGGACGGCGATCAAGGTGTGGGATCAGCGGGAATTCCGCAATCTCGACGACACGGTCGACCTCGGCGTGCGCAACATCAAGGTCGCCCTGCGCCGCCTGCGCCGCTTCGCCCGCAAGGGCGCGGCGACCGAACTCGACCTCGACGGCACCATCGCCGGCACGGCACGCAATGGCGGCTGGCTCGACCTGCAGCTGCGCCCGGAACGCCACAACGCCATCAAGGTCCTGCTCTTCCTCGACGTCGGCGGTTCGATGGACGATCACATCCAGGCCTGCGAGGAATTGTTCTCCGCCGCCCGCGCCGAATTCAAGCATCTCGAGCATTTCTATTTCCACAACTGCGTCTATGAAAGCGTGTGGAAGGACAACCGCCGCCGGCACGGGGAAAAACTGCCGACCTGGGACGTCATCCACACCTACGGTCCGGACTACAAGCTGATTTTCGTTGGCGATGCCAGCATGAGCCCCTACGAAGTCGGACGCCCCGGCGGCAGCGTCGAACACTGGAACGAGGAAGCCGGCGACATCTGGCTTCAGCGCCTGGTCGATGCCTGGCCGCGAGCAGCCTGGCTCAACCCACTAGCTGAAAACTACTGGAACTACACGCCTTCGATTGGCATGATCCGCGCCGTGATCGGCAACGATCGGATGTTCCCGCTAACCCTGGACGGCTTGGAGCGGGCTATGCGCAGCCTGTCGAAATAATTGGGCTCGCCGTCCGTTTCGTCAAAATCATCAAAACCGTGAAGTAATCGATTTCCTCCCGGAATCATCACGTCGACAATATTTCCATCCTGTCAGAAAACCTGACACGTACCGAGGAAATATCGTGGCTACCGTAAATACCCTGCATACCGGACACCTGATTGACGCGGCCTTCCTGACCCGCACGCGCCCCTCTTCTCGTCCGGAACTTCGCCTCGCCAGCAGCTATAAGGATGCCATGGCACAACGTCTGCATCAGTTGCAAACAGCGCTCGGTGATGAGCAGGCTACTACCTCGAACAAGAACATGACATGCGCCGCAGAAGCAACGCCTGCTGACAGTCGTCAGTTCTGCACCGCCTCCGTCCTGCTCGCCAGCCTGGCCTCCGCTGTTTTGGGCGCCAGCGCCATGTGGTTCGCCCTGACCGCGAACGACTCGCGCACTGAACCGTCCTTGGTACCGGTCGCCGCCCTGGCAGCCCCGGCCGTTGCGGCACCAAGCCCTATACAAGTCCACGCCGAGCCGATCCTGGCAGCCGTTGCCGACGAAACGCAAATCGAGAATATGCTGGAGTCCTGGCTGCAGGCTTGGCGCGACCGCGACGTCGCCGCTTACCTGGACGCTTACGGTAGCGAGTTCATGCCAGCCGACGGTAGCAGTCACAGCAACTGGGCGGCAGCCCGCACCAAGAAGCTCGCCAGCGCAGGGGCGATCGACGTTCAGATACGGGACGTCACTATCACGCGCAAGACGCCTGACCTGTTCAAGGTCAGTTTCCATCAGGACTACGCGGCAGGCAGCTATCGCGAAGTCGGCCGCGCCAAGACCCTACTCATTGCCCGCACCGACGGCAACTGGAAAATCGCCCGCGAAATGCAGGACTAAGCAGTTCTGAAGAAATTGGAAAGCCGGCCGATAAGCCGGGTTCTGTTCCCCCCTTGCGGGGTTCGGCAATCATTCCTCTAGGCCTGCCGTTACCGACAGGCTCAAGCAACCTACCCGGAAGCAGCGCGGGCCACGCCTCAGCTTCCCTATTTGGTCTTGCTCCGGATGGGGTTTGCCGTGCCGTCCGCCGTTACCGTGGACGCGGTGAGCTCTTACCTCGCCGTTTCACCCTTACCTGTGCGTCTTGCGACGCCATCGGCGGTCTATTCTCTGTTGCACTTTCCGTTGCCTTGGGTCTTGCGACTTATAGCACCCAGCCGTTAGCTGGCATCC
>JAGWUW010000188.1 GCA_028868235.1 Betaproteobacteria bacterium
TTGTCCATCACGTCAAAGTGAATCCAGTCGGCTCCCGAGGCAATGACATTGGCCACTTCTTCGCCCAGCGCGGCAAAATTGGCCGACAGAATACTCGGTGCAATGACGTAATCTTTTGCTGACATGATGCTTCCCTGAACAATAACGAACGAAATTATCCCATGCCCGACAACAAGTATCGAATCGAAGTCACCCCCGCGCCACAATTCATTCCAGAACAATCTGATCCGGACAATGGCCGCTTTATCTTTGCCTACACGATCACCATCAAGAATACCGGGGAGATACCTGCTCAACTCGTTTCCCGACACTGGATCATCACCGACGCCAACAACGAAGTGCAGGAGGTGCGTGGTCTGGGGGTAGTCGGCAAGCAGCCCCTGCTCCAGCCCGGAGAAAGCTTCGAATACACCAGTGGCTCATCACTGACAACATCGATCGGTACGATGAAAGGGGCTTATCAGATGGTAGCTGAAGATGGCACCCATTTTGAGGCTGAAATTCCGGAATTCGTGCTAGCCAGCCCGCGCGCCTTACATTGAGCCTCAGACACACCTACACGCTGATCGCACCGCTGTACGATGCGGCCATTTCCCGGGCGACACAAGCTGCTCGTAAACGCAGCTTGGCCACCCTGCCTGCCACCCCTGGACAAGTCCTACTCGCCGGCGTCGGCACGGGGCTTGATCTGCCGCACCTTCCGAAGGAGCATCATTACGTCGGTCTCGATCTAACTCTCGCCATGCTGAGCCGATCCCTGCCACGGAGCAGCAACATCGCTTTCGCGCCGGTTCAAGGCGACGCCCAACGCTTGCCGTTCGCCGACGCCGCATTTGACAGCGCCGTGCTACACCTCATTCTGGCCGTAGTACCAGAGCCTGCGCGCTGCTTGACGGAAATTGCGCGGGTAGTCCGACCTGGCGGCAGGGTTCTGGTTTTCGACAAATTTCTGCGCCGTGGACAAACAGCATTGCTGCGGCGCCTGGCCAATCCGCTGATGCGCCGCGTTGCAACCCGACTTGATGTGGTTTTTGAAGACTTACTTCCAGCGGCACCGGAGCTGGAAGTAGAACATGACCAGCCAGCCTTAGCTGGCGGTTGGTTCCGGATGATCCGCCTGCGTCGGCTCTGAAAGATCTGGCACCGCCGGTTCCGGCTCATCCTTGCCCAGCGCGTCCTCAATCCAGGCCAACATCAGCGTATAGGTCACTGCCAGCACGACCGGGCCGACGAAAATGCCGATCAGACCGAAGCCCAGCATGCCGCCGATAACACCCGCAAAAATTAGCAGCAGCGGTAGGTCGGCACCGCGCTTGATCAACATCGGCCGCAGGAAGTTATCCAGACCACCGACGATCAGGCTCCACACCAACAACGCCGTTGCCCAACCGGTGGCATCTATCCAAAAAAGCCAGGCGGCTGCCGGCAGCAAAATCAACATAGGCCCGACCTGGGCGATACACAGCATCAACATCAAGGCTGATAGCAAGGATGCGAATGGCACTCCAGCCACGGCAAGCCCAATCCCCCCGAGCACTGTCTGCACGATGGCCGTCACACCAACCCCCAGCGCTACGCCACGAATCGCCTGCCCGGCGAGCACGATCGAATTTTCACCCCGCTCACCGGCCAGACGTCGACCAAAACGGCGCACTATGCGAGCACCGGCTTCACCACCAGAGTAGAAGATCGCAGAGAGGGTCACTACCAGCAGAAACTGGATCAGCATGCCACCAAAACCGCCGACCCGGGTAAGTACCCACTTGCCGGCATCGGCTGCGTAGGGCGTTGCCTTGGCGACGATATCGGCCGTTCCGCCGGCAGCTAGTTGCGTCCAGCCAGCAGCCAGCCGCTCGCCGACCAGGGGCAAGGCCTTCACCCATTCGGGTGGCGGGGGGAGACCGTTAGCCGCCACCGCTTTTCCGGCAGTCGTAAGCCGGTCCGAATACTCGAAGATGGTATCGATCGCCAGCCACAGCGGGAGCATGAGCAGGAGCAGCATACCCAGGCTCATGATTGCCACCGCCAGTCCCCTTCGCTTGCCGAGACGCGCCTCTAGTTTCGTAAACAGTGGCCAGGTGGCGACGACCAACATCGCAGCCCACACTGACGCAGCCAGGAAAGGCCGTAAAACCCACAAACTCAAGCTGATCAGCCCAAGTATGCACAGGACGGCTAGCGTATTCCTGGTTAGGTCGCGACGAATGTCAGTTATCAAAACTTTCTGCCGGCAACCATGCCTTTGCATGGCTGCGCCAATAGCGGATTGCCTGCCGGCAGGACACGAAAACCAATCTTCTGTTGTTGCTCCATCTACCCTCGCCGTTTGAGCGTTTCCGCTGATTATATCGCCCGTCGTCCACCAAAATCGTAATCCCTGTAGGTATGACAGGACTCCCTTCAGCGCGCTCAAGCACATTCAACTACACATTTTTGCTCACGGAAAACCTGGGAAACACCCAACAACTCATCCTCAATCTACGCGCTTTTCAAAGTAACCATTTATTTGAGATGTTTCCCCTTGCATACAGAGCAACAGCCTGCCGCATGCAAAACAGTAAGCCCCCCAACCACTCAAAAATACCGTCGGAATTATTTACACTCCGCAAAATCGAGACAAACAAAACAACTTTTTATCATACCAATCAATTAATTAAATATAACGGCACACAATTTGCTTACAACGCCAACAATGCGATTCAGCATTGCATCCAATCGACACCAGAAAGGTCCACCATGAACGTTTTTAAATCGACATATGCCGCAATCGCGCTCGCGGCGACGCTAGCTGCACCGACTGCATTTGCCAGTGCAATCCATGATGCCAATCTATTCACTACCGTATTGCCCGCCAATGATGACGGGTCCACTGGTCAGGTTAATTTGGGGTTCACAGCGAACATCAATGGCACCAATTACACGCAAACTTACGTTAACAACAACGGCAATATTACTTTTAACAACCTACTGAGCACATACACCCCTTCCGCCATCGCCAACGGTGCCTTCGGCCCGATCATCGCGCCATTCTTTGCCGATGTGGACACGCGTGCAGTGGGCTCCAGCCCCGTCACCTACGGTAGTGCAACGCTTGGTGGATTCAACGTTTTTGGCGTGAATTACATCAACGTAGGGGTTTACGATGCACACGGCCCTTTTAACAGCTTTCAGATGATCCTGACCAGCCGCTCCGACATTGCGGCGGGAGATTTCGACATTCAGTTCAACTATGATCAAATTTTGTGGGATACGGGCGATGTTAGTAGCACCTCAGCGTTGGCTGGTTATTGGACCAGTGCATCCTCGAACTCCACTCTGGCAGGTTCATTAGTTACCGGCGCCCTCCTTGATAGCGGCCCTGACGCGCTGGTCAACCACTCGCTCAACAGCAATGTTCTCGGCCAATATAACTTCCAAGTACGCAACGGACAGGTGATTTCCAATAACGTCCCCGAACCGGCCAGCCTCGCCCTTCTCAGTCTAGGCCTGCTGGGTCTTGTTGCCTCACGCCGCCGCAACACCGCCTGACCAAACAAGTCAGCGTTCAGAAAAAACCCGCCATAGCGGCGGGTTTTTTCTTGGCTTTACAAAAATGAAAAGCTACGACCTTCCGGGTTGATACCGATTCAACTACGGTAGTCAGCGTTGATCTTGACGTAATCGTAAGAGAAATCGCAGGTGTAGACATTGGCCTGCGCAGTGCCGCGACCGAGGTCGACGCGAACGGTGATTTCGGCCTGCGCCATGACGCGGGCGCCGTCTTCCTCGCGGTAGGCCGCAGCACGACCTCCGTTTTCGGCAACTAGGACATCATCCAGCCAGACCAGGACGCCATCAACATCGAGATCGGCGATGCCCGCGTAGCCGACTGCTGCCAGGATACGGCCAAGATTGGGGTCAGAGGCGAAGAAGGCGGTCTTGACCAGCGGCGAGTGGCCAATGGCGTAGCCGACCTGGCGGCATTCCTCGACACTCTTGCCGCCCTGAACGGCGACGGTGATGAACTTGGTCGCCCCTTCACCATCGCGAACAATGGCCTGCGCCAGTTCGACAGCGACGGCAATAATGGCAGCCTTGACCTCGGCCCAGCCAGCGTCGGAATCTGACACGAAGGCGGCGCCGGCCTGGCCGGTAGCGATCATGATAAATGAATCATTGGTTGAGGTATCGCCATCAACAGTGATGCAGTTGAAGGAAGCGTCAGCTGCCTCCTTGACCAGCGTGTCGAGCATGCTCTGAGCGATGCCGGCATCGGTGGCGACGAAACCGAGCATGGTCGCCATGTTCGGCTTAATCATGCCGGCCCCCTTGGAGATGCCGGAAATGTTGATCATCTTGCCGCCGACCATGACGCGACGCGAGGCTGCCTTGGCGATGGTATCGGTGGTCATGATGGCGTGCGCTGCGGCATGCCAGTTGTCAGCCCTTAGATCGGCCATGGCGGCTGGCAGGCCAGCCTTCAAGCGATCGACCGGCAGGGGTTCGAGAATGACGCCGGTAGAAAAGGGCAGCACTTGGTCGGCCGCAATGCCGAGCAATTCAGCCACCGCATCGCAGGAAGCCTGCGCCGTCTGGCGGCCCGGCTCGCCGGTACCGGCGTTGGCGATGCCAGTATTGATGACTAGGGCACGGATGCCCTTGCCTGCGGCCAGATGGTTGCGGCACAGCTGTACCGGTGCCGCGCAGAAACGGTTCTGCGTGAACACGCCGGCCACCGTGCAGCCGTCATCAAGGGCGACAAGGGTCAGGTCGCGGCGATTTATCTTGCGGATTTCGGCTTCGGCGACACCGAGACGGACGCCGGCGACTGGAAACAGTTGATCGGCAGCAGGCGTGGCGTAATTGACAGGCATTCTCTTGGCTCCAAATGCATCAAGGCACCCTTGGGTGCCTTGGGGGTTCAGATCAGGACAGCTTTCCGTGGCAGTGCTTGTATTTTTTTCCCGAACCGCAGGGACAGGGATCGTTGCGACCGATCTTGGGCCCGGCCTCGGAAGGTGGAACCGCTTGCGGCTGCGCCTCGCCCTCGCCCAGCACTTCGTCGTAACCGGCGTGCTGGTACTGCACGTTCTGGACTTCGGCGTGCGGCGCGGTTTCCTCGACGTCTTCCTGCGAACGAATCTGCACGGTATAGACGATGCGAGTCACTTCTCGGCGAACCAAGTCGAGTAGGCCTTCGAACAACTCGAAGGCTTCGCGCTTGTATTCCTGCTTCGGGTTCTTCTGGGCATAGCCACGCAGGTGGATACCTTGACGCAGGTGATCCAGTGCCGCCAGATGCTCGCGCCAGTGGCTATCAAGGCTCTGCAGCATGACGTTGCGCTCGAATTGATGGAAGTTCGGCGCCCCGACTAGTTCGACTTTGGCTTGATAAACCTCATCGGCCCCCTTCACGATTCGCTCGAGGATTTCTTCGTCGGACAACGTTGGTTCATCCTTGAACCACTGGCCGACCGGAGCGGAGATCTGCAGCTCGGACGCCAGTGCCCGTTCGAGGCCCTCCATATCCCATTGCTCCTCGACCGACTCCTCCGGCACATAGGCGCGGAAAATCTCGACGATGACGCTCTGGCGCATGGCGGTAATGGTTTCGGAAATATCGTCGGTTTCCAGCAATTCGTTGCGCTGGTGGTAGATCACCTTGCGCTGGTCGTTGGAGACGTCGTCGTATTCCAGCAATTGCTTGCGGATGTCGAAGTTGCG
>JAGWUW010000189.1 GCA_028868235.1 Betaproteobacteria bacterium
CGAACTGGGAAATCACCCGCCCGGGAATGATGGCGGCGTTGTCGTCGAGGTGGAACTCAACCGGGAAATCCTTGCCCTGATGCTTCCAGACCGCCAGCGGCGGCCCTTTACCATCCGGCGCCTTGGCGACCACGAAGAGCGTATCGCCGGCGGCGACCTTGTCGCGCAGCTTCGGCGACAGGCTCACCACGCCCCCGACCACCGCACCGAAAGCGGCTGGCGAAGGTTCGGCCTCGGGTTTCTTGCCGGACATGACGGCCTCGGCTTCAGCGATATTCGCATCGGCCAGCTTGCTGTCCATCGACTCCGGTTGCGCCGCCGCCTTCATGCGCTTCCAGAGGGCGATCGCGCCCTTGTAGTCTTTCCGGTCGAAGGCCTCGCTGCCGGCCAGGGCCAGCGCTTTGACGTGCTTGGGATCGACGGCCAGCGCCCGTTTGACGATGTCCCGGCCCGCTGCGTCCCACTGGCGATCCTTGGCCATCACATGGGCGTCCGCCCAGTCGGCCAGCATGGTCGCATCGGCCGGCAGCAGGGCCGCCGCCTTGGCATAGGCGCCATCCGCCTCGGCAAAGCGTCGCAGTTCGCCATAGGTCTTGGCCAGCAGCAGCCAGCCTTCGCCATTCTTCGGGTCGGCCTCCATCTTGTCGGCCAGGCGCTTCACCACGGTATTGAGATCGCCACCCTTGGTGTTGGCGGGCGCCGGCCCGGCTCCGGTCGTGAGCGGCGGAATGGGCGGCATCGCGTCGGGAACGGCCACCGTTCCCGGCCGGAAAAAGCTGAAGTAGACGACGATACCGAGCACCAGGATGCCTGCCGAAATCATCCACACCCGCTTGTCCAGGGCAGCTTGCGGCGCTGCCGCAGCGGGGGAGCCGAGCAACGACGCATGCAGGGTGGCCTGCCGGCGGTCGAATTCATCCTGATCAATTTGCCCCGCCGCTCTCGCCAGCAGCAATTCGCGCAAGGCGCCGCCGATATCGTCCGCTGCCGCGGGCGAAGTCTTGCGTGCCGACCACTTGCCCAGCCCCCACAGCAACAGGAGCGACAGGACAATACTGGCAATACCGATATAAACCGCAAACATCATTTTTCAGTTACCCGTTGTTCCAGGAAATCCCTGGGGAAAAAGATTGGTCCTGCCTCAGCGGAAGTCCCAGCGCATGCCGAGATAGAGATATTCGCGCTTGTTGGTTCCGGCGTTGATCCCGGTGGTTTTCTGATCCGAAAAACCGATCTCGCTCTCGACGAACATCCTACTACGCCATTGATAGCCCAGTTTGATGCTGGGTGTGAAATTGGTCTGCCCACTGCCGTTATCGCTCTTCGACGAGAAATAGCGCAGGTTGCCCTCGAGGCGCCACACCTCGGCGAAAGGGAAAATGTAGTTCAGTCCGTAGTTCTGCCCGGTAAAACCGCCGCCGCTGTAATAGCTGGCCATCGCGACGCCGACGCCGCCAGTGACGAACAGATTGGTGCCGATGGCCTGTGTGGTATAGGTATTAGTCCGCCCCTGGCTGCTCTGGCCGGCGGCGCAGGTGTTGTTGTTCGGATCGTAGGAGGTGCCGGCGCACATCTGCGAAATGGGCACGTCGCCGAGCGGGCCGCCGACGCAGATAGGATCGTTGGGGTCCAGGGCGTTGAAACCGAGACTCTTGCAGACCTGGTTCAACTGGAGCACCGCATTGGCGCCGCTGACCTTGGAAGCGCGGTAGTCAAAGCCGAACTGCCACTTGTCGCCGACCGGGATCGTCACCCCGGTGCCGAACATCTGCATGGTCGGCGTCGAGTCGACCACCAGTTGCCGCGACTGATCGAGCCCGAAATTGCTGACCAGGCCGTTGACCGTGGTGACGCCCAGCGCGTAGGTATTGGGCAAGGCATTGCTCAGACTGTAGGACGGACTTTTTCGGTAGTCGTAGTTGATGAAGTAATTGTTGCCCCAGCGGTCGATATAGTTGCCCTGCACCATGCCGATATTCAGCCCCTTGTAGAGCACGTCGTAATCGAGCACACCGAAGGCGTTGAACTGGCCGTCGAAGTAGCGGAATTCGCTGCCCACCGCCCGACGATTCAGGTAACCGTCCAGCGTTTGCTCGATGGCGTACAGGCTGGCGCCCGGGCGACCGACCTGGGGCAGATACTCGACACTGCCGCCGTAGAACTGCTTGTTGGCTGGCATGTTGAAGCCGCCGAAGCCGATTGAGTTGAACTCGACGGAGGTACCGGCCACCGCGCCGATTTTCCAGTCCGAGCCCAGATTGTAGCTACCGGTCAAACCATCAAAGCGCTCGAGCACCCCGGCGCCATTCGGATTCTGGCGACCGGCTCGGACGAAATACCCAACCTCCCGGTCAGTTCTTTCAGCGTAGGCCGAATAAATCCGGTTGTAATCGCGATTGGCACGCAGGAAATCCCGGCTATCCGTATCGCGGAACACGATGCGGGTATCGGTCACCGCATCCCGCAAGCGGGCAGTGAAGCTCAGGGACGAAACCAGCATGTCCTGGTCCTTGGTCGTGGGCCCTGAGTCCTGTTTGGACTGACCGTTGAACCAGTACGAAGACAGGCTGCCGTACACCATCCACTCGGCCGGCTTGTCGTCGCGTGCCACGCGGGAAACCGGACGCCGCGCCGGCTCGGTCTTTGGCAGATCGGCCAGGCGCTGGCGGACTTTCGGCGCCTCGCTGCCATTGGGGAACAGCTTCAGGTACAGCTCGTATTCGGCCCGCGCCTTGGCGATTTCGCCATTCTTCTCGCGCACCTCGCCGAGCAGGGCCTGCGCCCCTTCCGTCTGCCGATTGGCCGGCAGGCCGAGCAGGCGGTTCAGGCGGTTGATGGCCTTCGGATAGTCGCCCTTGGCAAAAGCCTCCTTCGCCTCGGCGATGAATCCCTGCGCCAGTTCCTCGACCCGCTCCGGCGGCATGGGGGCTGGCGATTCAGCCGGCTTGACCGCATCCGGAGTCTGTACCGGAGCGGTCGCCGGCGGGCTGGAAGGTTCGACGACCGGTGCCGGTGCGGCCGGCAGCTTTACTACCGCAGGTTTTTCCGGGAGGGCCTGCGCTTTGGCCTTGCTCTTGCCTGCAGGGGCCGGCACCGGAACCACAGGCGGCTTGATCTCGGCGGGGGCCTCAGTGGATGGCGGCGTTACCGGCGCGGCCGGTTGGGGAGCGGCCGGCGGCTTGCGTTTGCCTTCAGGCAAGGGAATGGTGATCACGATGCTGCGCGCGTCGCCGCCGGGAGTGAGCGTATAACGCACCGGCTTGTCGAAGGAGATCAACAGGCCGTTGATCAATTCCGGGTAGGAGAGCTTGAAACGGGGAACGAGATCGCTCGGCGGCGAGCGCAAGGTCTCCTGCATCACATCGCTCTCCTGGAAGCCCGGCTTCACCACGCGAAAGAAGACGCGCAGAAATTTCGCTTCGTGTTCCGGACCATGCCGCAGATACTGGATTTCCGAGCCAAAGCGAATGACGATCTGGGCATTGTCGTCGACCTGGGTGATGTCGATGGCCTCGATGACGTTCGCGACTGCCCCCTTGGCAAGCAGCAGACCTACGAACAGGAACAAAAACACACGCAGAACATGTTTAAACCGGCGACAAATCCTGCCCCTCAAGAGTGCAAAGCAATTCGTATTCAACATCAGTTCCAAGCGCTATACGGACGACCGAGGGAACCCAGCGGCTTATGGCAGCCAGAGGAAGAGCAATCCTTTCCTGCCGAGTTATGGTGGCGGCTTCCACGGGTTATTTTCTGCATTGACCCCAGGTAGGGAGATGCACTGTCATGACAGGTTGCACACAACGTTTGCATGGTGCCGTGATTCATTCTTTCGGTTGTGAATGCGGCAGTGCTGGTGTGGCACAGCGAACACTCGTTCCCCGGCATCCCGGCCGGGCTGGTCGTCGGAATGTGGTTGGAGGGCTTGCCCAGCACCCCGGTGTAAGTCCCTGTATGGCAAGTCTGGCAGGTACCGGTGGCGATGCCGGTATGCGCATAGGGCAACTTCATCGGCGACCATGTCGTGGTGTTGTGACAGGTGTCGCAAGTCGTCGTTGTCGGCAAGTGCGCTGCAGACTTGATGTCGATATTGGGATAGGCACCGCTATGGCAATTGGCACAGACGGTCGCTCCGGCATGCGCATAAGGCGTGATCAAAGGCAGCCAGGCAATGCCGGTACGATGGCAGACGTTGCAATCCTGGCCGCCCGGCGGCGGGATGTGCAAGGCCGGTTTGCCGGCTGCCGCCGTACCGTTATGGCAGGTCGAGCAACCGCTGGTGATGCCGGTGTGGGCAAAAGTGGTCGGTTTCCAGGCTGTCGTCGAATGGCAGATTTCACACGACTGCGTAGTCGGAATGTGCGTCACCGGCTTGCTTTGCGCATTCACCGCCGAATAGGCACCATTGTGGCAATTGGCGCAGCTGCCGGCCGGCGTCGTGGTGCCGTTGTGCGCCATCGAAGCCGGGGCGAAAGCGGTGGTGTTCTTGTGGCAGGTGTCGCAGGTCGCCGTCGTCGGGATGTGCGTCGTCGGCTTGCCCAGCGCATTGGTCCCGTTGTGACAGGTCGCGCAACTGCCGGCGACCACGCCGGTATGGTTGAACGTCCCGGTCGCCCAGGTCGTCGTCGAGTTATGGCAGGTGCTGCACTGGGCCGTCGTCGGGATATGGGTCGCCGGCTTGATCTGGGCGTTTTGCGCGACATAGGCGCCGCTGTGGCAGGTCGAACAGCTGGTCAAACCGGTGTGATTCATTGTCGCCGGTGCCCAGGCGGTGGTGTTCTTGTGGCAGGTATCGCACTGGCCGGTCACCGGGATGTGTGTCGTCGGCTTGGCCAGGGCATTGACCGCGACATAGCCGCCACCGTGACAGGTCGAGCAATTGCCGGTCGCTACCGGGCCGGCCGTCCCGGTATGGCTCATCGCCGCCGGACGGAACGCCGTGTAGTTCTTGTGGCAGGTGTCACATTGCGCCGTCGTCGGGATGTGCGTCGTCGGCTTGCCCAGCGCCGTCGTCCCGTTATGGCAGGTCGAGCAAGTACCGACTGCGTTTGCCGCATGGACAAAGGTCGCCGTTGCCCAGGTCGTGGTCGACGTATGGCAGGTATCGCACTGTGCTGTAGTCGCCACGTGTGTCGTCGGCTTGACCTGGGCATTGATGGCCAGATAGGTGCCGCTGTGGCAGGTCGAGCAATTGCCGGCAACCGCTACGCTGCCTGTCGCGTGATTCATCCTGGCCGGCGCAAAGGCAACATAGTTGGTGTGGCAGTCGTCGCAGGCATTACCGGCCGTCGGCAGATGGGAACCCGGCTTGCCCAGGGCATTGGTGCCGTTGTGACAGGTGCCGCAGGTGTGGCCACCCATGGTCACGCCGTTGTGCGCATAGGTAGTCGGTTTCCAGGCCACGGTGCCGTGGCAGGTGTCGCAGGACTGGGTGCCGGTCGGGATGTGCGTCGCTGTCTTGGCTTGGGCATTGACCGCGACATAGCTGCCGTTGTGGCAGTTCAGGCAGTTGTTGGCCGTGCCGGCATGGTTCATCGTCGCCGGGGCGAAGGCGGTGTAGGAGTTGTGACAGGTGTCGCACTGCGCCGTGGTCGGAATGTGCGTCGTCGGCTTGGGCAGGCCGGAGCCGCCCGCCTTGTGGCAGGTGTCGCAGGTGCCGACGGCCGTG